>JBNJFO010000037.1:0-11049 GCA_051746905.1 Thermoplasmatota archaeon | reverse complement strand
CCGTAAGCTGCGGTGACCCCTATGGCAGGTGCGCCCCTCACCATCATCTCCCTGATAGACTTTTTTACATCGTTGTAGTCTTCCGCGGTAAAGTACTTCAATTCACTAGGTAGGTACCGTTGGTCTATCATCTTTACTTTCCCGTCTTCCATCCAAACGGCGCGCATATCCATTATGCCTTCTTCTGTTTTAACTTTCATTCTTCTCGCCTCGCTGACTCGTAAGCTTCCCATAATTTTGGGACCGTTTTCAGCTCTTTGATATCTTCCGATTCGACCCACTTATAACGGACATTTTCCCAGTTCAGTTCCGGTTCACCTTCTGTTTCTAAGATGAATGGATGAACTTTCCATATCTTGTCTTCACCTCGCGCCAGAACGGGTTCACCTCTTGAGATCATCTCAACATCAAGGCCCGTTTCTTCATCCACCTCCTTAAGAGCTTGATCGTAAGGGTCCTTCTCCTCTAGGTATCCCGATATAGCCGACCATCTCCCCCTGAAACTACCCACGTCTTCTCCCCTTTGAACGACCAAAACTTTACCGTCCTTTACCAAGAACGCCGTCACCACATCTATAACTTCCAGATCGACCAACTCTACTTCTTCAGAATCTCCGTCTACGATCACTTCGTCCCCGTCTTCGAGTAGATCCAGCTGTATCCGGTCTATCAATGGTATATCGGATATTATCGCTCCGGTGGCTACGATAGTCTCAGTATGTTCGTTTATCATCGCCTTAGGGGCAGTTCCGTTCTTCTTCAGCTGGTAGATAACATAGGAACCGACCGTGCTTCCGATGCCTCCTGGGAAAACAAATATCGAATCGGTCACGTCTACTTCACCAAATACTTTTCCAGTTTCTGGATCAGCGTCACCTAAAAAGGATACTCGGTCTTCGACCTTCACGACCTCTCCCTTCGCCTCACCCCCTGAGATACCTCTGCCTTTCAGGATCATCCTATCATCTCCACCAAAGTTTCTAGATCAGCATAGATCGCTCGCTGGTGAGCTAATTTTGGTAGGTAAGCCGCTGCTTTTCCAGAATTCGTTGCGGCGGTGGAATATTTCTCCTCGAGAGGGCTGACTACCATGCATGTGTCCGAGATGACCTCACCGTACTGTTCGATTATATATACGGCTTCGGAGTTTTCTTCCTTTACCTTTCTACTGGTGTAAACTAATAGGTCTGGACCGTTCTTTTTTTCTTTACCTTTCAATAGTGTAGCCACTCGATTCAACTCCACTGAAGATAGGTGTGGACAACCGACGACTATGACATCAGGTTCGATATCATTGGTCAACTCGTCTCTGACCTCATCTATATCTTCCTTTTCTAGGGGGATGCGTTCTATATCGTCTAAGAAAAAGTCTTTCGATTCTGGAGTTACTCCATCTACGTGATACAGAGCCACTGACCCCGTGGCAGCCATCGCTGCTCCCAGAGATTTTAACCCGTCTTCATCTGGACTTATGCCTGTGAAATAGGGTACCCTATCACCAACTTCCCTACCGACTAGATATCCTAGAAGTGCCGGTGGAGCATCGTGGTCCAAGTCGAACAAGATATCTGGAGCTCTGTTCTCCTTGATATGTAACCCGTAATTCGGTGTTTTTCCGATAACGGCGGCCATCAGGGCTGAAGGACCTCCTTCTCTATTGGTTCTCGCCCCTAGAACTGAGTTGGCGAAGGATACTGCTGAACTCTCGCTCCATGCGAGGTGTGTTCCCTCCTCTGGACGGTTGCCGATAAGATAAGGCGTACACGTGCATGAAACTTCCACCCCCATGCTGCTGTATGCTTCCACCAATCTGAGCTGTTTCTCCCTGAACTCCTCAGATTCGATACCCTTCTTATCCAGATCCATCCCTGCTGGATTCATCATCGACCTGACTTTAACTTCAGCATCCTTCGAAAAGTCTTCTACGAATTCCAATCCAGCATCACCCATGGTCTTGTAGGAAACACCTGCGATCTGTGCGGACTCTATAGGGATCAACTTATCCGCATCGTATATCTTACCCAGCGCCACCAATATCTCCATAGCTTTGGCTACACTCGGACCTTCTTCGCCTTCTAACTTCCCTTCCTCCTCTCGCGTCAAGTACACGTTATCAGAACCGTATAGTGAGTGCCGCAGGCCGGACTTGAACCGGCGACATTCGCATCTTCAGTGCGACACTCTCCCAACTGAGTTACTGCGGCTCGGGAGATGGGATAAATTGTTATCTGATTTTAATCTTACGCTTGTTTTAGTGTTTTTATTGATCTTCTAAAGAAAGATCCAAGTCGAAAGTAACATGATTGCTCATATTCAACAAAACTTAAAAAGTTCAACTATGTAGATTATAACGGGTGATATGATGGTTTGGAATCTGAGTAAACCGGATAACGAGATGGATGAGATCTACGATTATTCTCCTGGTAGTAAAGAAAGGGAAGAACTCCAGGAAGAATTAGAAAAGATAAAGAGCGAGACCGTAGAGATACCTCTGATAATAGGAGGTGAAGAGGTCTATACGGATAAAACTACGAAAGTCAAGTGTCCACACGACCACGATAACGTTCTGGCGGAAGTACATCTAGCAAGAGAGGACGAGATCGAATCCGCTATAGAAGCGGTTCTAGATGCACACGACGGATGGGGTAAGAAGAACTGGTATCATCGAGCTGCAACATTCAGGAAAGCAGCGGACCTGCTGGCCGGGCCAAAACGCATACGGAACATAGCGGCTATCATGATGAACCAGTCGAAGAATCCCTACGAATCCGAGATCGACCTAGCGGAGCTCGTGGATTTCTGGAGGATAAACACGTACTTCATGAAATTCATCTACGAACAACAGCCCGAGCAGTCGAGAGGAGAGTTGAACAGGCTGGATTGGCGGCCTCTAGAGGGGTTCATCTTCGCGGTTCCGCCGTTCAATTTCTATTCCATAGCCGGTAATCTTCCATCAGCTCCAGCCATCGTCGGTAATACAGTTCTCTGGAAACCTTCTAAACAAGTCGCTTTCTCGAATTTCGAGATCATGAAGATATTGATGGAAGCGGGTCTCGACGATGGTGTTATCAACTTCCTGCAGTTCCCTACCGACCTTTCAGATATCATATTCGAAGACCACAACTTCGCCGGTCTGCATTTCACCGGCAGCTACGCTACGCTCACCAAACTATGGGACATCATTTCGGAGAACATCGAAGATTACAAAAATTTCCCGAGGATAGTCGGTGAAGGCGGGGGTAAAGACTTCATCTTCGTGCATCCCTCTGCCGAGTTAAAGGATACGCTCTACAACATAATCAGAGGGGGTTTCGGTTACCAGGGCCAGAAATGCTCGGCCGCCGCTAGAGTTTACGTACCGGAGAGCATGTGGGATGAACTTGAAGAGAGATTGAGAGACGAACTCCCATCGATAACCTACGGTCCAACCGACGATATGGATAACTATATGGGGGCATTGATCGACGAGAGCGCTTTCGAGAAGGTCACGGGGTACATAGATCATGCCAAAGAGCACCCCGATGATTATGAATTCATCTACGGCGGTGACTCGGACGATTCAAGGGGATGGTTTGTAGAGCCCACGGTTATAAGATCCGAAGACCCGAAAGGTAAGCTTATGGAAGAAGAGATATTCGGCCCTGTGGTGACGATTTATGTTTATCCTGATGATGAATACGAAGAGACTTTGGAACTGTGCGATTCGACCTCTCCTTATGGCCTAACCGGATCTATCTTCTCTAAAGACAGCGGAGCTATACACACTGCTGAAAATAAATTGAGATACGCCGCAGGTAACTTCTACATAAACGACAAACCCACCGGAGCTATAGTCAACAGGCAGCCTTTCGGAGGGGCTAGAAGCTCGGGTACCAACGATAAAGCCGGTCACTGGATCAACCTTTTAAGGTGGTTGAGTCCGAGGGCTATAAAAGAGACAATCTTACCAACTGAAGATTGGAGAAGAAAATTTATGAAGAAATGATAAAAAATAGATTTGATAAGGGGTTTAGTGGCCGATAAAGTCAGAGACTTTAGGTATTCCCATATCGCCGCCGCTGAATTCACCCATCATATCTCTCAAGGATAATTCAGGGATCTCTGAGGATAAGCGTTCCGCCGTCTCTCTGTCCATCCCTTCTTTTTGAAGTGTCTTCACGAAGATCTTTATCCTCTTCTTCTGTTTCCGCTTCAACTTCAAGTAGACCCATCCGAGACGGAACATAAGAGGGAGGACTGAAGAGATCACTTTTACGGCTTTTAACGCTCCCTTGTCCTCCTTCTCTTCCATCTGATTCAGTCCTCTTCTTCGTGTTTTTCCTTCATCTTTTTCTTGATCTTCTTCTTGATCTCTTCACCCATGTCTTCGTCGAAATCGCCGCCGCCGAATCCACCTGTGCTACCGATCACTTCTTTGACCAAACTGGTTATATCCCTGCCTTTCATGAAATCTCTAGTCAACTTGTAGGCGTGTTCATCATCCATCCCGGCTTCGACCAATTCTTTGTAGAACTGGGCGGTGTTCTTCGCCAGCTGTTCGCTGTCTTCAGCGCTGTATACCGCTTCTACTATCCCTGATATCAAGGAAGGTACCGTTTCGTTCAAGGTTTCCATGACTTCTTTCAGTTGTTTTACATCGTCCATATCATCCATATCCATCTTTTTCACCTCATTTTTCATATTTCGATAATACATAGGGCGGACAATCTATATCTTGATACCGAGCAGTTCTGCCCACTCGTCTAGCGCTTTGTTCGTTAAGAAATATTTCTTACCGTTCTTCTCCTCGGTCATCCTCACGACTCCGTTCTTTTCCAATCTCTTCAACCTTTCCCTGACGGTATGCCTTGAGGCAGAACCCCTCTTCTCCCGCATCCTTTCCGAGATCTGCGTGATATTGCATCCTTTAGAATCCAGTAATATCTCAACTATACACTCCGATATCTCGTCGTCTACCCCTTTGATAGCGGAGGGAGATATCTTACCGTACCTTTCGAAGAGCGAAAGCATCTTGATATATCTCTTCTCGACGTCGGACTGGACCGAAAGATTGTTCAATAGGTTCTTGTGCATGTTCATTATGTTCTCGAGCATGCCTTCCATGGTGTCGAGCTTACTCTTCAGTGAATCTATCTCTTCCCGTAGTTCTTCTTCACCCTTTTTCTCTTCTTCACTCGACATCGATACTAAAAAAAGATGTGATGCTAATAAATTTTCCCAAGACTTCCCAAAAACCAAATCAATCAATAACGGTTAAGTATTAGGTTCACATAACCGTATAAGATGAAACCTGAATTTGATTTTGAAAACGTGGGATGTGACAATGTTCTAGTCTGTTTATATTCGCTTTCAAAGCTCGATAAAAAGATACTGGATACCCTTTCAGATGGAGAGGAATATCGTTCTTCTGAACTAGCGGAGAAGTTGGATCGAGACCAGAGTACGGTTTACCGCTCCCTAGAGAGGTTGGTCTCGTGCGGTATGGTATACAAGGAGAAGAAAACAATCAGGAAAGGGGGTTACTATTATCTTTATTCTGCTAGACCTCAAAACCTCGTGAAAGAAGAAGCTATGAAGTGCTTGGACGATTGGTACGATAAGATGAAGGGAGCCATAGACGAACTGGATTGACCTGACCCAACTTAAATTTCGTAGTTTGTGTGTATCTTTTCTTCAAACACTGAAGCTGGAACAGCACCTTTTACCTGGTCCACAACATCACCGTTCCTGAAGAAAAGGAACGCGGGTATCGCCTGTATACCGTACTGTGAAGGTGTTTTGTTGTTTTCTTCGATGTTCACCTTCGCGAACACGATCTTCCCATCATACTTCTCGGCAAGGTCTTCTATAACCGGTTCAACCGCTTTGCAAGGGGCACACCATGTTGCCCAAAGGTCAACTATCACATTTTCATTTTTTGATATAAGATCATCGAATTCTTCATCTGTTACCGTCAGGATCGAATTATTACTTCCCATCTCAGGCCTCCTTTTCAATTTTTTAATCCCATAGTCCGAATGGTATTTAATTTTTTTCAGATTTAATAGGAAAAGGTTAAAAAGAGGTAGATAAATCTAACCCCGATTACGATGAAAGATTCTGAGGAAAACACTGAAGACGAGGACGAAAAGATATTGGTAGAGGTCGTTTTTTCCGACACTTGTCCAGATTTCCCTCCAGTTAAAGAGACTGTCGACAGGGTAGTTCCCGATTACGATGATGTGGAAGTTGAATATTTACTGGTAAAAGACAATCCAGGGAAGATATCTAAATATGATATCACCCATGTTCCCACAGTCATCATAGACGGGGAAGTAGAATTCGTTGAAACCCTAACTGAGGCAAAATTGAGAGGGAAAATAGAGGAAAAACTGGATGAATAGACTGTTTTTTGAACTCGTAGGTCCATTTTACGACTTAGCTAGAGCCGAGGTCATAGGTGCTCTAGAGTCGCTGGGATATGCTCACGAGGTCATATCATATTCAAAAGGAGTCCTAGCACTTGAAACAGATGGCCCACCCACTGGGATAGGGGGCCGTTTGGGTCTCACCCACAGGATATTCAAGATGCTCTCGATCTCTTCGCTTGAGGATGTTCTAGAAGGAAACATCTCTATCGATCTTCCAAAGGGTAGTGCTGCTGTTGAAACAAGGAGGGTCTTCGGTAAAAAGGTCGATTCCGAGAAGGTGAGAGAAAATCTAGGGGGTATCATCAAGGAAAACCATAAGATAGATCTTGATGAACCGGATAACCGACTCTACGTGCTTATCTCCGATAGATGTTATCTCGGTCTTCTGGAGGTTAAAGTGGATAAAGATGCACTTAAAAGCAGAGAAGTGAAAAATAGACCGTACTTCTCACCTATCTCTCTAGAACCCAGATATGCTCGAGCTTTGATAAATCTCGCCAGAGCCGAACCGAACAGCCGTTTACACGATCCGTTCTGTGGGACCGGTGGGATACTGATAGAAGGCGGAACGATGGGTATCGAAGTTTCAGGAGGCGATATAGACTCAGAGATGGTAGAAGGGAGTAGAGAAAATCTCGATGAATTCGATGTGCAGGGGAATTTAAAGGTCGGTGATCTGGAAGATACTATCCCTTCAGATATCGACTGCATAGTTACCGATCCGCCTTACGGTAGAGCGGCTTCCACTTCAGGAGAGAGCATAGAGCAACTCTATAACAGACTGTTCTTAGCTGCGGAAAAGAACCTCATACAAGGTGGACATCTAGCGGTCATATTCCCTGAAAAAAAGTACTGTGAACTGGGCAAAGATATCCTTTCTCTAAAAGAACATTACGTGGCCAACGTCCATTCTTCTTTGAACAGGCATTTTTGTGTCTATGAAAAGTGATATCTGTTGATCTATCGGCAGTCCATCACTCTTCAGAATGCACTCCGTTCAATTCGAAGACTTCACTTTCACCGCTGCCTTGAGATGTGACACTGATATGTATGGTAACGAGTTCTACACCTGCTTTTGTATCTCCATCTGAGCTTTCTTGATCAGGTTGATATAACGATAACCTTACCCCTCTGGTGAGTGTATCCTCTGTACTCAAAATCAAACTGAAAGTCCCGGTCCGATCCGACCTCACCATGAATGTCAGGTTATCACTCACATTACCTTCATAACTGAATAGTGTATTCCAGCTCTCGTTGGTGATGTATTCAACTTCCGTATAATAGCTGTCTGTTCTGCCCAGATTGGTCACGTTCAGTATGAATTCAGCTTCACCGTTCTCTGTCATCTTCACTCTATCACCGATGACTTCAGCTTGGAATTCGTAGTCAAAGACAGAGGTCAACCCGACGATTTTACTCTCACCAGTAGCGTTCGATCTTACTTTGAAATCTATATCTGTCCTGTTAGCTGATCCTGGATTGGGTGTGGTTTCTATTACGAATGTCCTGTTCTCACCGGGCTTCAATCTGATAGATGTGCGGTTACTTCCCAGGTACTTCCAGCTCGTCTGGGTCACATTACCGCTCTCGTTCAATATCTGCTTCTTCATCTCCACATTCCAGCTGCTGTTCGTAACGGAATAACTGATGTTGTAATCATCTGCATTTGGGTCGCCTGTATTCTCCACGATCATCGTGTATTCCAGTGTTTCATTCAAAGATGCGTTCTGAAGTTGATCGCCTACTACATCGACGTTCATATCATAATCATAAGTCATGGTTTCTATCGGTACAGGATGGAACGATATGAAGAGCATGATCACCGCAAACACACCTATAACTTTTCTTTTATTATCAAGTTTACCTAGTTCGTTCAGCGGCGGTGGATGTTTCAGCCCTACAAAGAAAAGGATGAAGAATGCGAATATCAACCAGCCCTGATACCACCATAATCCAACTATAAGAAGGAAAGCGACAGCTACATATCCTGGATACTTGGCTTTATCACCGGCTAAGGCCTTCACAACGTGCCCGCCGTCCAGTTGACCCGCCGGAAGAAGGTTCAATCCCGTGACTAAAAATCCTACCCAACCCGCGAAAGCCGTCGGATGGAAAAGAGCTCCCTGGCCCAGATCCATCAGGCTGCTGATCAATATCATTATCAGAGGAAAATTGATGGCCATGAAAGTACCCTCGATACCGGTGGGTATGGGTTTGTCGGCTACACCTCCCAACCAGAGACCGATTATAGACACTGGTATAGCAACTAAGAAACCACATATGGGTCCGGAGACACCCAGATCTAAGAGTGAATTCTTATCGGGTATCGGCTCCCTTATACTTATGAACGCACCTATGGTTCCCAGCGGGGGTGGTGCTGGTAGAAAGAAAGGCAGAGATGCCTTGATATTGTGATATCTGGCCGTAAGATAATGACCCATCTCGTGGATACCCAAGATAGTCAAAAGCGGTAATGTGAAAAACAAAGCTCCATTTAAGACGTTATGAATAGAGAAGAACCCTCCTCCACTCGGGTCGTAACCGTTCCACTGCCATGCTCCTGCAACCAGAGCGGTCGAGATGGTGATCAACAGCATGACGACATTGGCCTTAACGGTTCTAAATTTCTGATCGGGCTGTTTCTTGATACTGATTATATATTCTCCCGCTTCTTCACTCAGAAATGGAACGTAATTTTGAGGGACTAATTCTCTCCTCAGGTCATCGAACCGGTCGTCGAAATCCTCCCCTTGAAGTATGCGAACGTATAGTTTAACGATATCGAATTCAACCTCCGTCCTGTAGATAGGAAATTTCTTACCCACCACACCCTGCATGAACTCGATCTCGTTTTTGTAGTCCTCTGGTCGATCAACCATATTACTTTTTTCAGAGATAAGGTATCTTATAAGTGTTGTGTAAATTGTTCACGATAACAAATAAAGATCATTAGGGAAAAGATTTTTCAAAGGACTCCCTATGAGCCATCGATGAACCGGATGAGGAACGACGATAGAGCATCCGTTATCGGATTACCCCTCGACCTGATGGTGATAGCCGTAGTTATAGCGGTCTCTGTTCCTTCAGTATGGTATCTCAGCGGTATGTATGCCCGATCTCAAGTTAGGAACGATCTTGAGAATGATCTAGAACACATAGATGACCTGATGGAGGATATGTCGGATGGGGATCCTGGTGAACAGAGAAAGGTTACGATCGATATCAATGATAACCCCTTGACAAGCGTGGGATATATCGAAGCAGGTGGTATGAGCATCTCAGATATGATGACCGTAAAGTATTCCATAGACGGTGGAAGGGAGAGAAGATTTGTTTTCGATGAAGGGGGCCTGACCAATCACACAGAGTGCAGAGACATGATATTCTCTCTACCCTCTGATGGAGATACTTTCATCATCAAGAATTCAGGAGAAAGGATCCAAGGAAAGCCGATCTTCGAGGTGAGGTTCTCTGAAGATTAAACGAAGAAAACTAACTTTTATAAAAGATGAAATAGCGATGATGGAACTCCCATTAAAACTGATCGTCATGATGATCCTTATCGGAGCGGTCATACCTTCGAGCGTTATAGGTTATAGGAATATCAGTAGAGTCAGGTTCGAAAATCATGTAAATGAAGAGTTAAACGACCTGATCTTCATGTCACGATGTTTGAGCAGGGAGGGAAATTCTTCTTCGTGTAAGATCGAAGTCGACCTGGATGGTAACGTTTTCGCCAGTGTGGATCATGTCGAGATCGGCAGCAGCATCGATGAATACGGTAGGATGATAAGATACAAATTCAGCTGGAAGAGGAGCAGCAGCTCGATGATCGTGGATGATGCCAGTGTTAAGCTCACTTCTCCTCAAAATTCCACACTCAGATTATCTGGACAGACTCAGGTGTTGTACATGACCCATCTGGTCGTAAACGATGATTCTTTTATTTTGATCTCTAAAAATTCTAAAGATGCGGACCTAGATCGCTTTTACTGACCTTCTGCGAAGTCGTCTAGGCTCTTTTCTTTCCAACTACCTCCACGCCCCAGATGAACAACTTCCCAACCTTCTTCCTTCAACTTATCTGCGATGTGCCTCCTATGACATCTCATGGGGTCTTTTTCCAAACACATGATCACCGTAGGTCCTTTGCTAGCCAAGTCTTTGATCTCCTGAAAACTTTCTTTCCACTCTTCCCCCTTCATCATCTCATGATAATCTTCTTCACCGAGACCTCCCATGACCCCCATATGCTTATACAGGATACTTTTGTTGAAAAGTGTATCTTTTAAGTTCTCTTTGTTGAACTCGCTCCTCCTCGAATAGGGAGAAGTGCGGACGTCTATCAGATGATTGATGCCCTTCTCTGATAACAGCTTAAAGAACTCTTCCATGGGTCTGCCTTCATAACCTATGGTGTATATCTTTTTCACATTAAGGAATCGATCGTTCTGAATATATATTTTACGTCTGGAATACTAGATGGGAGGGTTTTTAGTAAGGGGTTGCGAAAGTATTAAATACCGATAGATCTATTTCTGTCCGACAAAAGATGTCTAACCGACATCTATTCAATGTACAAAGGAGGTAAAAACATGTCCGAGACCGAAAAGATCACCATACGGCTCCCGAAGAGCTT
>JBNJFO010000036.1:0-11379 GCA_051746905.1 Thermoplasmatota archaeon | reverse complement strand
GTTTCATTCAACCTCGATGCTAACGGTGACAACTACGCTCAACCTAACGACCTAGTAGAGATACTTGAGGATACGGAATACGGAGTAGCAGGTAATTACGATAAGGTGATGTACTACGATGCAGCGAGTGATGATTGGAGATCATACGTACCGGGTAGAGCAGACCATTACAACGATATCACTACATGGGACAATACCATGGGTGTATGGATACAGATGAACGCGGGAGATACCCTAACAGTCGAAGGTACGGCGCCAACGTCAACGGAGATACAGCTAGAAGCCGGTTGGAACATGGTCAGCTATCCGAGTGATACTGCTATGGCATCTGACGGATTACCAGCTGAGGTCACCAATATAGGCTACTTCAATGCAGGTGCGGAGTACAACATAGCATACACAGCACCGGATGCAGCATTCGACCTGAATCCTGGTGAAGCGTATTGGTTGTACTGCAGTGCGGCGACTACGTGGACTGTGAATTACTAAACACCAAAACCAAACCCTTTTTTTCTTTTTAATTTTTTAAGAGTGAGAGCATAAAATAATATCAATTACATAATTTTTCTCCTATATACAAATGATATATATACAATGTATTTCATATCCGCTTCAAGCGAGGGCAGGCACTGCGCCGGAAGCAGGGACAGATATAAATAGTAGTTGTTATTAGCTCGTAAAACACTTGCTTCCCAAAGGGCCTGTAGCTCAGCTAGGTAGGATAAGAGTTATCACTCTCTCCCTAGAAAGAGCATCTGGCTTTTAACCAGGTGGTCTGGGGTTCGAAAGGAATTACCTACTGGTGATTCACGAAAATCCCCACAGGCCCATCTGAGATGGGCCAAAATGAGCTATGTAAAAAGGGATGCAGTCGCGCGTTCGAACATCGAAAATAGAAAGGATAGAGAATGGTATGCATGTCAGGTAAAAAACAAAATTGGGGGATATAGATGGGTAGTATAAACGTTATGAAACATGGGTTTGTGCCGGAACACGATCTTGTTCCAAAGGAAGACGAGGATGAGATATTGAAAAGCCTAGATGCTGAAAAAGATCAACTTCCGAAGATATTGAAGAGCGACCCGGTAATCGAACAATTGGAGACCAATTACGGTGAGATAGAGGAGGGTCGATTGATAGAGGTAAAGCGCGAAAGTAGTACCGCAGGAGTGGCTAAAGTTTACCGCTTAGTCATAGAAAGATAATAAAATTTAATGGGTGTGTAAAGAAAATGAGAGAATTAGTTGATGCCTTCTTCAAAGAAATGAGTGTTGTCAGTCACCACCTTCAGTCGTACAACGAATTTTTACCGATGAGGGACAATCCAGAGAACAGAGCACAGAAGATCGTAGATAATATAAGGATAGGATACGAGGAGGAGGGTTG
The DNA here is from genome assembly GCA_051746905.1 of Thermoplasmatota archaeon. Lineage (GTDB taxonomy): Archaea > Thermoplasmatota > Thermoplasmata > Halarchaeoplasmatales > Halarchaeoplasmataceae > CAZFVW01. The sequence goes on along the minus strand of JBNJFO010000036.1, from coordinate 9,993 downwards.
GGGTCAGATCCAACTCGATCCCGAGAAGGTAGATGGTAGAGATATCCAGATACAGTTCGGCAGAAAGAGAACCGAAGATGGCCGGGTCGATCCGAACTCTGAACCTACCGTAAGGTTTGGAGAACCCCGGGTCAAAGAAGCCAGCGGTTCGGAACATAAATTGACCCCTATGGAAGCTAGACTTCGTGACCTTTACTACGGGACAGAGATCCAGATGAAGTTCAGCATAATCGAAGACGGTATAGAGGAAGAACCGATATGGATGACCATCGGAAGGATCCCGGTCATGGTTGGTTCTAAGAAATGCAATCTTCATCCGAGGAACATCGATAGTACCATGGAAGAGGTCCTTAACGCCGATATCGAGAGTAAAGAATATCAAGATTTGAGTCACGAAGAAAAGCTCACAAAACTCGGTGAAGACCCTTATGATCCTATGGGTTATTTCATAATAGGTGGAACTGAAAGGAACCTGATGGCCGTAGAAGATATGGCATCCAACAGGGTCATGTGTGAAATAAATGAAAAATACGGCCGTGAGATAGAAGTGGCCAAAGTATTCTCCCAAAGGCATGGTTACAGGGCTCTAACCGTCATGCAGAAAAAGAAAGACGGCAAGATCGTGGTTTCAGTACCCGCGGCTAGGGGCGATATCCCTCTGGTGGTCTTGATGAAAGCCTTGGGCCTGGAGAACGATGACGAGATATACGATACGATAGTCACAGATCCGGACACTGCCAGCGTTATATTCGCCAATATCGAGATGGCTCAGGACGAAGAGGATTATTCACCCGATGGAGTTTACAATCAAGAAGACGCGATGGCTTACCTACAGCGAAAATTCGCCACGGGTCAGGCAGAAGAATACAGGAAGAGGAAGATAGACACTATATTAGATAGATCATTATTGCCCCATCTCGGTGATAAAGAAGAGAACCGTAAGAAGAAAGCTATCTACCTTGGAAGGATGGCTAGAGCGATATTAGAATTATCGACCGGCGAAAGGGAACCAGATGATAAAGATCATTATGCGAACAAGAGATTGAAACTCTCTGGGGACTTGATAGCCGATCTTTACCGGGTATCGATGGTCAACTTACTGAAGGATCTTAAATATCAACTCGAGAGGAATTACAAGAAGAAAGGCGAGATCAGGATAAAATCATCCATAAGGCCTGACCTTCTTTCCAACAAACTCCAGCATGCCATGGCGACCGGTAACTGGGTCGGAGGAAGGACAGGGATATCCCAACTGCTCGACAGGACCACTAATATGAGCACTATCAGCCACCTTAGAAGGGTGAAATCTCCGCTTTCAAGGAGTCAACCTCATTTCGAGGCGAGAGAATTACATCCCACTCAGTGGGGGAGATTGTGCCCCAACGAGACACCTGAAGGTCAGAACTGTGGGCTTGTAAAGACTTCAGCTTTGATAGTAGATGTGTCCAAAGGGACAGAACCTATGAACGTGAGATGGAAACTCTACGATATCGGTCTAGAACAGATAGAATCCAGAGAGGGAACAACAAAGGTTTACCTCAACGGTGATCTGATAGGTCTGGTAGGAGATGCAGAAGGATTCGTCGAAGATGTCAGGGGTGAAAGAAGAAAGGGCGAGATATCTGATCAACTGAACATACGATACGATGCCAAGATGGACGAAGTGATAATAAACTGTGATGAAGGAAGGGTCCGAAGACCCCTACTCATAGTTGAAGATGGAAATCTAGTGCTTGACTCCGAGATGGTAGAGGAATTGATGGAAGATAAAAGAGATATAAGTTCACTCTTCAATGAAGGTGTCCTCGAATGGATAGATGCAGAGGAGGAAGAGGACATATACGTTGCTATAGAACCTTTCGAAGTTCCAGTCACCTGTGAACACTGCCACGAACCATTATCAGAAAAAGACGTATGGTGGAAGAACGTAGGTGAAGAAGTAGATATCGCCAAACTTGAATGTAAAAAATGCGGAGAAGTGATGGAGAAGAAGAAAAAACTGGAGAAAGAGCACACACATCTTGAGATCGATGCTTTACTAGTTTTAGGCGCTTCCACGGGTATAGTCCCGTTCGCAGAACACAATGCAGCACCACGTTGTTCCATGGGTGCGAACATGATGAAGCAGTCATTGGGTCTGCCCTCCTCGAATTACAGGAACAGGCCTGATACTCGAGAGCACCTCATGCATTATCCTCAGAAATCTCTGCTCCAGAGTAAAACGATGGAACTCGTGAATTACAACAAAAGACCAGCGGGACAGAACTTCGTAGTAGCGGTCATGTCTTACCACGGCTACAATATGGAGGATGCCCTGGTGATGAGCCGAGCGTCTATAGATAGGGGCCTGGCAAGGTCTACATTCTTTAGAACGTATACTACGGAAGAGAGAAGATATCCTGGTGGTCAGGAAGATCATTTCGAGATCCCGGATCCGGATGTCAGGGGTGCAAGGAGCGACACGTTCTACAAGCATCTCGATGAAGATGGACTTATCAGTCCGGAAGTAAGGGTCGACGGCGGCGATGTTTTAGTAGGTAAGACTTCACCACCGCGTTTCCTTGAGGAAGACACCGACTTCATGGCTCCTCAGAAGAGAAGAGAAACTTCTAAGATCGTGAGACCAAGAGAGAAAGGATGGGTGGATTCAGTCATGTTAACTGAATCCGAGGACGGCAGTCGTTTGGTCAAGGCGAAGGTGAGGGATCAGAGAGTTCCCGAACTGGGTGATAAATTCGCCTCAAGACATGGACAGAAAGGGGTTATAGGTAAATTGGTCGAGCCCGAAGATATGCCCTTCACAGAGAACGGTCTTGTGCCTGATCTTATCCTGAACCCACACGCTATACCATCGAGGATGACCGTCGGTCACGTTCTCGAGATGTTGGGCGGCAAGATCGGCTCCCTCGAAGGAAGGTTCGTGGACGGTACACCGTTCAGCGGCGAATCGGAAGAAGCCCTTCGTAAAACACTCGTGGAGAACGGGTTCAAGCACAACGGAACTGAAGTTTTCTACGATGGAAAAACAGGTAAGATGATGCAGGCGGAGATCTTTGTAGGCGTTATTTATTATCAGAAACTACACCACATGGTCTCAGGAAAACTTCACATGCGTTCTAGAGGGCCGGTTCAGATACTCACACGTCAGCCTACGGAAGGTCGTTCTAGACAGGGCGGTCTCAGGTTCGGTGAGATGGAAAGAGATTGTCTCATAGGACACGGCGTGGCCATGGTGATAAAGGACAGGCTTTTGGATCAGTCCGATGGTACCACTGAATATATCTGTGGAAACCCTGACTGCGGCCACGTGGCGATACTCGACAGCAACGGTGAATTAAGGTGCCCGGTCTGCGGTGAACGTTCCAACGTGCATCAGATACAGACCAGTTACGCGTTCAAACTGCTTATGGATGAATTGAGGTCGCTTGGAGTGACCATGAGATTACAACTGGAGGACTTGAAATGAGACGAGGAAGAAGCATCTCGAAGAGGGTGGGCAGTATCAGATTCGCGTACATGTCACCAGAAGAGATCAGAAAACTGTCCGCTACCAAGATCATAACCCCTGACACGTATGATGACGATGGTTTTCCCATCGATATGGGTCTTATGGACACGCATCTCGGTGTTATAGAACCGGGTTTAAGATGTAAGACATGCGGTGGTAGAGTCGACCAATGTTCAGGTCACTTTGGGAACATAGAGTTGGCCATGCCAGTTATCCATGTAGGTTACGTTAAAGAGATAAAGAAATTACTCAGAGCGACCTGCAGCGAGTGCGGCAGGATACTTCTTGAGGACGAATCTAAAGAAGAGTACTTAAGCGAAATGAAAGACATGTCAGAGATGGGCGGCGATTCTATAGATGCCTGGTATATGGCTAAAGACGTATCCAAGAAAGCCCGGAAGAACAAGATATGTCCACACTGTAAAGCCGAGCAGAGAAAGATAATGCTTGACAAGCCAACGACGTTCAGGGAAGATAACACTAAACTAACCCCCAAAGAAGTCAGGGCCAGGTTAGAAAGGATCCCTGATAAAGATCTCAGACCTCTCGGGATGAATCCTAATGTTGTTAGGCCAGAATGGTTAGTGTTATCAGTATTGCTGGTACCGCCGGTGACAGTTCGACCATCCATAACTTTGGAATCCGGCGACAGGTCAGAGGACGACCTAACCCATAAACTCGTAGACATATTACGTATCAATCAAAGGCTGAGGGAGAACAGAGATGTCGGTTCTCCACAGCTCATCGTTGAAGATCTTTGGGATCTCTTGCAGTATCACGTTACCACATATTTCGATAATCAGACATCGGGTATCCCACCCGCAAGGCACAGGAGCGGTAGAACACTGAAGACGCTTATTCAGAGGTTGAAAGGGAAAGAGGGAAGATTCAGACAGAACCTAAGCGGTAAAAGGGTTAATTTCTCTTCACGTACGGTCATATCCCCTGATCCTTGGCTTTCGATCAACCAAGTGGGAGTTCCGGATAAGGCGGCTAGAGAACTCACCGTTCCAGTTAAGGTGAACGCAACGAACATCGAGAAAATCAAAGAGATGGTGAGCATGGGTCCAGAGCCCATGGAAAGAGGAAAATATCTGCCAGGGGCGAACTACATAATCAGACCCGACGGCAGGAGGATAAGGGTCACGGATACTAACGCAGAGAACGTAGCTGAGAAGATAGAGATAGGATTCACGGTTGAACGCGGTCTCAAAGACGGCGATATAGTACTTTTCAACAGGCAGCCTTCGCTCCACAGGATGTCCATGATGGCACACGAGGTAAAGATCGTGCCTGGGAAGACATTCAGATTGAACTTGGCGGTTTGCCCACCGTACAATGCTGATTTCGACGGGGACGAGATGAATCTACACGTCATCCAGAGCGAAGAAGCTAGGGCCGAAGCTAAAGTTTTGATGAGGGTTCAGGAACACATATTATCACCACGTTTCGGAGGGCCGATAATAGGCGCGATACAGGATCATATAAGTGGCCTATTCTTCTTGACTCACGAGAACCCTTCATTCTCGAGAAGAGAAGTGGTGAGCATATTCTCGAATCTACAGACGGACCATTTCCCAGAACCTTTCACCAAGGACGGAGAGAAGTACTGGAACGGTAAAGACATATTCAGCAACTTCTTACCTGAAGATCTGAACATCGAGTTCAGGGCCTCGATATGTGAGCAGTGTGATGAGTGTAAATACACGGAATGTGAATACGACGCCTACGTAGCCATAGAGGATGGAAAACTGGTAAGCGGTACAATAGACGAGAACGCTGTAGGTGCCTTCAAGGGCGAGATCGTAGATAAGATAGCCCGAGATTTCGGGACTGAAGAAGCGAGGAATTTCATAGACAAGATCACCACTATCGCTCTGGGTGTTATAACCCTGAGAGGTTTCACCACCAGTATAGGTGAAGAGGACGTACCTGATGAAGCCAGGAAACAGATATCCCAAGTGTTGGATAAGGCTAAAAAGGATGTCCGGAAGATGGCAGAGGCCTACAAGAACGGAGAACTAGAAAGGATGCCTGGAAGGGATCTTAAGGAGACTTTAGAAGTAAAAGCTATGCAGACCCTCGGTAAAGCAAGAGATCAAGCAGGTAAGATAGCCAGTAAACATCTCGGTCTGGGGAACAATGCAGTCGTGATGGCCAGGACGGGTGCCCGTGCGAGCATGTTGAACCTTACACAGATGGCCGGAGCATTGGGACAGCAGGCTATCAGAGGAGAGCGTCCCAGCAGAGGTTACGAAGGAAGGACACTTTCACACTTCAAGATAGGTGAGTTGGGTGCTGAGGCTAAAGGCTTCGTAGAATCTTCTTACAAGGACGGTTTGAACCCGGTGGAATACTTCTTCCACAGCATGGGTGGTCGTGAAGGTCTGGTCGATACTGCGGTAAGGACCAGCCGTTCTGGATACATGCAGAGAAGGCTGATAAACGCGCTGGAGGATCTGATGGTCTATTCCGACGGCAAGGTAAGGAACCCCGCCTCGACGATCATACAGTTCGAGTACGGTGAAGATGGTGTTGATCCAATGAGGAGTAAAAGGGGTAAAGCGGTGGACATGGACGACATATTGACCGACCTTGAAGCTATCAAGAGAGGTGAGAAGTGACATGGCTAAGAAAGACACGATAAATGCACTGATAAGAAGAGATATCGATGAGAATACAGCTACGAAACTCGCGGATAAAGATTTTCTTTTGGGCGATGTGAAAGCCGCTACTGAAGAGGAACTTGCGGAGATCCTCGGAGAAGAAAAGGCCAAAGAAGTGAAGGAAAAGGTCGGTACCAAACCCAAATCCAAGAAACGAAAGAAAAGCAAATCGAAGAAGAAAAAGAAGAAAAAAGAAGTCTTCACCATACCCGACAAGATAGAACCACTGAAAGGCACGGCTAAGAAACTCGAAGAACTGTGTGAAGAAAAAGGGTATGGCCTGACCCGTGCGATAATACAAGACGCTGCAGAGACCATCGATGAAAAAGATATCGACGAGGACGATTACGATTTGATGATGGAATTGGTCAACGAAAGATACGAGAACAGGCAGGTCGATCCTTGGGAATCAGTAGGGATATTGGGCGCCCAGTCGATAGGAGAACCCGGTACACAGATGACCATGAAGACCTTCCACTATGCGGGTGTCGCCGAGATAGGTGTTACCCAGGGTCTTCCCCGTATGATAGAAGTTGTCGATGCTAGAAAGGTACCCAGCACCCCTATGATGGAAGTGCATCTAGAAGATGATATATGTGATGATAGGGACAGAGCAAAGCAGATAGCTTCGAAGTTGGAATTGACCCGCCTTATCGATATAGCAGACGTCCAGATAGACATGTCCGAGATGAAGATAATGATCAAACCGGATATGGACACGGTCGAAGAGGAGATGATCGATCTTGGAGACGTTACCAGCAGATTGAAGAAGCTGAGGAGTATCAAAGGGACCGTCAAACGTGACGGGGACGTTATTTCTATAACTATTGAAGAGGGAAAATTCAGTGTGCTCCATGGAACACTAGAGCAGGCGAAGAGTACCAAGATCAAAGGATTGAAGGGCGTGAAGCGAGCCATCATACGGGATACTGGAAAAGAGTACGTGATATTCACGGAAGGATCGAACCTTGACGGGGCTCTTCAGATAGAAGGAGTGAAAACTGAAAACACGATATCCAACAGCCCCATCGAAGTCTATAATGTGTTGGGTGTTGAAGCTGCTAGGAATTCGATAATAAAAGAAGCCATGGACACTCTAAAAGAACAGGGGTTGGATGTGGACGTTAGGCACATAATGCTCGTTTCAGATATGATGACAAACGAAGGCGACGTAAAAGCCATCGGAAGGCACGGTATCTCAGGTAAGAAGACCAGCGTACTGGCGAGAGCCGCTTTCGAGATCACCAGCACACACCTGCTCAGGGCCGCCATCATGGGCGAAGTCGATGCATTGAACGGTGTAGCCGAGAACGTGATAGTGGGTCAACCGATAACACAGGGTACCGGTGCCGTGGAAGTCGAATACAAACCCAAGGACTGAAATAAGAGATATATGAGTTCACCATAAAGATTATTTAAGTGGATAAGAACAAGTAAAAAGTATGAGTAAAAAAATAAGGTGCTGTTTATGGATGTGAAAAGAGCGATCAGGTTGGCCGTTAACACGGGAGAAACAACCTTTGGAGTCAAAGAAGCTAGTAAAGAGATCGAAGAAGGGAACGCCAAGATGTTGGTAGTAGCCGACAACTGCCCTGAGAAAAAGTACAAGAAGGACGAAATTCAGGGTGTACCTATATACCATTTCGATGGCAACAACCACGAGCTCGGTTCAGCTGCGGGTAAACCTTTTACGGCCTCGGTGATCACGATAATCGAACAGGGAAATTCTAACATACTTTCCTTGGGGGAATGAACAGGTTAAAAGAAATTTTTAAAACTATTTGGTATGGCGATTTGTTATGGAAGATATAACTTTCACAGAAAAAACCCTTAGGTACATATCCCTTTTTGAGAGGATAACGAAGACCAAGGTGGTCGACTGTATAGATATCCCCGAGAAGGTGATATTTTTGGTCAAGAAAGGCGAGATCGAAAAAGCGATAGGTAAAAGAGGTAAGAACGTCCAGAAGGTGAGCGACGCCATCGACAGGAACGTTCACGTGATCGAGTACAGCGACGACCCTAAAGAACTCCTTTCCAACATATTCTACAGCTACGGAGTCAAAGACATAGAGTTGGAGGAGAAGAACGGAGTAAAACACGGTACTGTAGAGGTCAAACCGGAGAACAAAGCGAGAGCCATCGGTACGAAGGGAAGGAACTTATCTATAGCTAGAAAGATAATGATGAGGCACTCAGATATATCCAGCGTGTCGGTTGCTTAGGATATCTACATCGCCCCGGTAGTGCAGATAAGGGGCCAATTCTTTTTCTTTTCTCCAGAGCGGATAGCATGGGCAGTCATAGGGTAGCTCATCGAGAACTTCTGTGTCCTGTTGGAGATTGAATTCATTTATCTTGTCGATTATCTGTTGGTCGCAGTCGCACTGTTCGTTATCTAGGTCACTGTTATGAGCTCCCCTTCTCGAGCCCAATCCAGCGTTGGAAACAACTATTGTTTGCCCGATATCGTTATCGATCTTTTTCAGCACATCTACTATAGACCAAAGCCACGGCGGGCGGTATTCATCTCGATACCACATCCTTTCTGCAAGACTGCCGTTCTGGACGTTCACGGGGTTTATTGATATTATATCGTCATCTTCGAGGATCGGGCGGATCTGTTCGATAGAATTCACCGTGTCCAAGATCGCTTCTTTTTCGGTGAGGAAGGGTGGTTTGAGCAATAGGTATGTTCTGATCGAGCATCCGTTATCATGGGCTGTTTCTACCGCTTTTTTATAGTCGCTGAACGTGAAACCTTTGTTGATAGAATTTTTCAGTACGAAGTCGTTGGCACTCTCAAGACCGAGGGCGATCTCTAGTTGATCCACGGCATCATCGTAATCTTTCAATTCGTCCCTCTTGACGAACTGCGGCCTCGATTCGATCAAGATCTTTTCCGCGTCAAAGCTCTTCAGTATGTCTAGCCCGATGTCTTTTGGTAATTCATCTTCATCCAGGAAGCTACCGGAGATGTATATCTTGACCATATCTTCACCATCGTATCTGTCCAGAGCTTCATTTAACTGTTCTTCGAGATCCTCCTTAGTTATATCTGGATTCGTGGCGGTGTAATACCCGCACATGGAACAACCGGATTCATAGGCCCAAAAGCATCCCTTCGTTCTGAAAATGACCGAGAAAGCATCCTTTATCTCACTTTTATAGAGTTCCTTTTCTTTCCAGGAAGTTACGAGGTCCCTTTTTGTGCTTCTATCGGTCCTCTGGTGACAATTTCTTATCTCTTGGTGAAGCGACATCGTATGGTCTAAAGTTCAGGTTGTTATAGTAAGTTTTGGATTGTTTTTCATATCAAAGTAAGAGGGCTACATTAGTTATAAATAAAAAGAAATGTAGTGGGTAGCGGAAAAACAGATAAGCAAAGAATATCCGAGAATAAAAACCCAAAAGGATTGGATATGAAGCTGGAAGAGATAAAAGATTTGGAAACAAATACCCACCCCCGTAAGATTATTTTGGATAATAGAATGAGAATTAAAAAACACTGAATGGTGAGATAGATGAGATTAATATGTAAGAATTTTGGACATGAATGTCAGTATCGAGGTGAAGCAGATGAGTTCGAGTGAAGAGGTAAATCCTCAGGTTCCGGACGAGGAGATAGAAGAGATAACTCAGGATTACCCCCATGAGCCTAGTTCTTTGATACCTATGCTGCAGGCCAGCCAAGAGAAGTTCGGTTATCTACCTAGAAATGTCATGTCGAAGATCGCTGACAGTTTAGGCCTTTCAGAGAGTAAAGTTTACGGTGTAGCTACATTCTACGCCCAGTTCAGATTCGAACCCTTGGGTGAT
>JBNJFO010000035.1:0-11534 GCA_051746905.1 Thermoplasmatota archaeon | reverse complement strand
AAAAGGTTTAGGCGGGTCGTTCTAGCCCACACCATCCTTTATTTTCATCCTGCCCTCAGCTTTCAGATCTAATTTCCTTTGATAGTAATGGTCTATCAGTAATCCGATGAGTATAAGGGGGAATGTGAGCCATATCAGCATGAACATCTTGCTCAGATACGCCGCCAAAAGTACGGTACCCGCCGCTGAAGCGAAGATGTAAGGGAGAGCGGTCTGCAGCGTCCATGGGAAATCGATCGTCTCCATCTCCTCCCCACAATTACCGCATGTTTCCTTCCGGTGCTGGATTTTACCACACCCAGTACAAACGTACCTCTTCGGCATCAACTGGTAAACTCACCTCTGATATTTTGTTTTTTGGAAGATTTGTAGTTTGAAACTCATGCGAATATTTTTTATTGCACTGTAATATCTCGAAAGTAGTGGTACGATGAAAGAAGGGCGCATCCAGGAACATCCGGTATTAGATTTCAAGCGTGGAGAAGAGTTCTATTTCGACTTCGAGGGTAAGGAAGTCAAAGCCTACGATGGGGAGACCATAGCCGCCGCTCTGTACGCAGATGACCTAAGGAAGTTCACCGAAAGCAAGTTGCTCGAGAGACCCAGGGGTTTCTTCTGCGCCATAGGTAAGTGCTCTTCATGCATCATGAAGGTTGACGGTATCCCTCACGTGAGAACGTGTGTTAAATTGGCCAAGGAGGGTATGGAAGTTGAAAGACAACCGGCAAAACCGGAGTTCCCTGATAAGATAGCTAAGAAGGGAGGTTACAATGAAGAAAAGATCGGTATCGCAGTGGTGGGGGGAGGGCCAGCGGGATTGTCGGCAAGTATAGTCGCGGCAGAGAACGGTGCCGACGTTCACCTTTTCGACGAATCGGATAAATTAGGCGGCCAGTTGGTGAAGCAGACCCACCAGTTCTTCGGGAGTCATGAGGAAGATGCGGGAACGAGAGGCATAGACATCGCCGATGAATTGATCGAAAGAGCGGAAGAAGCCGGTGTCACTATCCATAGAAATTCATCGGTCATCGGTTACTATCCAGAGAAGCGATTGACCGTGGAACACGACAACAACTTAGAAGTGTACGATGCCCGGGGAATAGTTTATTCCACCGGAGCCATAGAGAATTTCCTATCCTTCGAGAACAACGACCTGCCGGGCGTTTACGGCGCTGGAGGCGTTCAAACACTCATGAACGAGTTCGGAGTTGTTCCGGGTGAGAAGGTCCTTATGGTGGGTTCCGGGAACGTGGGTGTCATCGTGAGCTACCAGTTACTTCAGGCAGGGGTGGAAGTGGCAGAAGTCGTAGAAGCTCTTCCGGAGATAGGCGGTTACCAGGTCCACGCTTCGAAATTGAGGCGTGCGGGTGTCCCGATCAATACAAGATATACTATCAAGAAAGCCGTAGGCGAAGAGAAAGTCGAGGGAGCAATAGTCCAGGAGATAGACGAGAACTGGCAGCCCATCGAAGGAACCGAGAGGAGAGTAGACTGCGATGTGATCTGTATAGCGGTCGGCCTGCATCCAGATAACCACTTCCTCAGGCAAGCCGGCTGCGAGATGAAATATGTTAGAGAGCTAGGCGGGTATGCACCTATAAGAACGGAAGAGATGAAAACTACTGTCGATGGCATCTACATCGCCGGCGACTGCGCAGGTATCGAAGAGGCAACTGTTGCCGCTCTAGAGGGTAAACTAGCCGGTGCAGCACTCACGGAAGACCTGCACGGTAGTTCAACTGAACTGAAAGAGGAAAAAGAGCAGGCCAAGCAAGGTATCGAGCAGATGAGGAAAGGTCCCTATGGGGAGGTCCCCAGGAAAGGCGTTAAAGTGTGCACTGTTGACGAGGAGGTGTGCTAGATGTCGTACAAGAACACAGGAGTCGTTGAGAAAGAAGATATCCAGGTGCCCAGTGACGAAAGATTGTCAGAAGGCCCGGTGGTTATAATCGAGTGCGTAGAGAACATACCCTGTAACCCGTGCGTAGCCGCCTGCCCTAAAGCTGCCATACACATGGAAGAGATCACCGATGAACCAGAGGTAATTTTCGAGGAGTGTATCGGGTGCGGACTCTGCGTGATCCAGTGTCCCGGATTGGCCATATTCGTCGTGGACTGCAGCTACGATGAGGAGAAGTGCAAGATAACAGTTCCTTACGAATATCTCCCAGTGCCCGAGGAAGGGGACGAAGTTATGGCTCTGGATAAGAAGGGCGAAGAGGTTCAGAAGGCAGAAGTCACCAATATCACACGATCAGGCAAGACCTACGGCATCACCATGGAGATCGATAAAGAGAAGGTTTGGGATGTCAGAGGGCTGAAGGTGATAGGATGACCGTCATAATATGCAGATGCGAGGATCTCACTGAAGAAGATATAGTTGAGGCCATCGAAGATGGTTATACGGAGCTGGAGACACTAAAAAGACATCTCCGGTTAGGGATGGGCCCTTGTCAGGGTAAAACATGCATACCACTGGCTGAAAGGATACTTGCTAGAGAGTTGGGAAAAGGTCCCGACGAGATGCACGAGCCGACTTCCAGACCTCCTTCGATACAGACACCCTTCGGGATTCTAGCCGGGGAAGGTGATGAAGATGAGTGATCCAGTGCCTGATAGAGCAGATGTTGTAATCATCGGTGGCGGTGTTAACGGAACAGGTATCGCCTACCATCTCGCCAAGAGAGGTTTTACCGATGTTGTTGTCCTTGAAAAATCATACCTGGGTTCGGGCGCATCCGGCAGGAACGGAGGAGGTGTTCGGCAGCAGTTCAGCGCTGAGGAGAACATCAAGCTCGCCATCGAGAGCAGGAAGATGTTCGAGAAGCTCCCCGACGAGCTGGATACCGATGTAGAATTCAAACAAGGCGGTTACCTAGTTCTAGCTTTCACGGACGACGAGACAGAACAGTTCAAGAAGAACGTTTCTCTGCAGAACGAACTCGGCCTGGACAGCGAGTTCATATCTACCGAAGAGGCTAAAGAGATAGTGCCAGAACTAGATGTAAGTTCTGCTAAAGCTGCTACCTTCTGTGAAACCGACGGTACCATCTATCCATTCCCAGTGGTGAATGGCTATGCAAAAGCTGCTCGGGATATGGGAGTAGAGATCAAAGAGCATACAGAAGTCACTGATATCAAAAAAGAGGGAAATGAGATCAAAGAGGTAGTTACCGATAAAGGTACGATAAAAACAGATACTGTGGTGAACGCCGCGGGAGGATGGTCCCGTAACATCGCGGATATGCTGGATGTCAAACTACCGAACAGACCATTCCGCCACGAGATCATGGTGACGGAGCCGTTCAAGCACTTCTTGGACCCCATGGTCATCTCTTTTCATCACGGAATATACTTCAGCCAGAGCGATCACGGTAACGTCGTTGGAGGTATAGGTAATCCGGATGAAGCTCCCGGTTTGAACCAAATGTCAAGTTTCTGGTTCTTGAGAAAGATGTCCAAAACCCTCGTGGATTTCATACCGAACTTCAGCGGGGTCAACATGATAAGACAGTGGGCCGGCTTCTACGACACGACTCCGGACGCACAGCCCATACTTGGTGAGGTGCCGGATGTCGACAGATTCTTCCAGGTCAACGGGTTCAGCGGGCATGGTTTCATGGTCTCTCCCATGGTTACCAAGATAACTTCAGAGATGATACTGGGTGAAACACCTTCCATGAACGTTGATAGGTTGAGCATAGAACGGTTCGAAGGAGTCGATCTGGAGCAGGAATACTCCGTAGTGGGATAGATGATATGTTAGAACCTCTTCTTTTATTGGGAGCTACCGTTGTGATATCATTAAGCGGAGTGATGATGCCGGGACCTGTTACAGCAGGAGCCATCGCCAAGGGTGCCGAGGACAAGAAAGCAGGTATAAAGATAGCGATGGGGCACGCACTGGTAGAATTCCCAACGATAGCGCTTGTGGCTTTCGGTCTTACTTTCATAGCTTCGTGGGAAGCAAAGGCTGTTATCGGAGTTGTTGGCGGAGCTCTTTTGATATATCTGGGCTATCGATTGTTCCAACCTATAGAGAAAGAAGAAGAGCACTTTCCGTATTCACCTGCATTAGTAGGTATCATGACCAGCGTGGCGAATCCGTACTTTTTCATATGGTGGGCAACTGTGGGAGCGGCTCTGATAACTAGAGCGCTGCAGTACGGAGTTTTGTTTTTGGCAATTTTCTCCGTAGTTCACTGGTCCTGCGACCTGATGTGGGACTCTTTCCTGACATATTCCTCGCACAGCACCTTGGATTACTGGGAAGAACACAGGAGGAAGGTCTTCGCTGTCTGTGGAGGTATAATGCTGGTTTTTGGTGTGTGGTTCATCGTTTCGCCGTTCTTGTGAAGGATCATTTTAAAATAACCTGAAAGTGAATGGCGGGCGTTGTAATTACTTTATTGCAGAGTAATGGATGTTATAATGGTGAATAGATTATATATATGGTGGAAGGATATAGGATTTTAGAGATAGAGGAAGATGTTAATATTCGATGATATCTGCAGTACCGTCGTCTTCGGAGGCTTGTTCTATGCCATCATCGTAGGTGTTATCACCTCTCTTATCCCGATATATAAACGATGGCAGATGATCACTATTTTCATATTAGTTGTAGTACTTGCTTTACTTTTTTCTTATCTTTTTACACCTTTAACGTTATTATCGGGAGGGTTGATCCTTCTGCTCTTCGTGTACCGTTGGGGGAGGACCGGATCTCAAGAAAATATAACGCATCACGGATGGGGTTTCGGGGGAGGAAACGTGTATTTCCTGAACGATAAGGATACGGTTGTCGATGAAGATATACAGGTCCCCAATGAGTTTCTATTCGCGATTTCTACTTTACTAACACTAGTTATTGCCGTCGTGTATATTGCGATCGTTTTCGCTTTCTTTTAACTCTACGGAAGAAAACTATTAAAGACCCCCTCAATATCTCACATCGTGGTCTTATGGTAACAGCCGAAGTGATAATAGAACTCAAGAAAGGGGTAGCAGATCCTGAAGGTATGAACACGAAGAAAGCTCTCAACCTGTTGGGATGGGATGTGGAAGATGTGAAATCCGGTAAGGTCTTCGAGATCGACCTTGGCGATGAAGTATCCGAGGAAGAAGCAAGGGAAGAGGTCGAGGAGATGTGTAAGCGGTTATTAGCGAACCCGGTCATCCAGACCTATGAAATAATGATCAAGTGAAGGTGTTTTTATGAAACATTATATAGAGAGAGACGTCCCCTTCGAACTCCACGAGGTCAACATACTCGAGGCCGATGATGAAGCTTTAGAGGAGATAAGCCAGGAGAGCGGTATCGGTCTGAGTTTGGATGAGATGAAAACCGTTAAAGATCATTTTCAAGAGCTGGGTAGGAACCCCACAGATCTCGAGATGGAAGCTCTGGGCCAAGCGTGGTCTGAACACTGCTGTTACAAGTCTTCAAAGGCCATATTGAAGGATACTGTTTTCGACATCGACGCCCCTCAGAACATCTACGTTATCGAGGAGGATGCGGGCGTCGTTGAATTCGATGACGAGCACGCTTACGTTGTAGCTCTGGAAAGCCATAATCATCCTTCGGCCATAGAACCGTATGGAGGTGCGGCCACGGGCATAGGTGGGATAGTAAGAGATGTTGCATGCATGGGTGCTCAACCATTAGCTTTCGTAGATCCGCTTTTCTTTGGACCGTTAGACATGAAAGATGAAGATCTACCTAAAGGGACAAAGCATCCCAGATACCTTTTCAACGGGGTCGTACACGGTATCAGCGATTACGGTAATAGATTGGGCATACCCACCGTTTCAGGGGGTGTGTACTTTGATGAAAGTTACACCTCGAACTGTCTCGTAAACGTGGGATGCGTCGGAATCGCCAAAAAGGATGAACTGATCAGGAGTAGGGTCAAGGAACCCGGAGACGTGTTCATAATGGCCGGTGGGAGAACCGGTAGAGACGGTATCCACGGCGTCACATTCGCATCAGATGAACTTCACGAGGCTTCTGAAGAAGAAGATATCGGGGCTGTGCAAGTTGGAGATCCGATAACCAAAGAACCGCTGATCCACGTATCTTTAGAGTTGAACCGCAAAGGTCTTCTTCAAGGCATGAAGGACTTCGGTGGAGGTGGTTTATCTTGTGTTGCAGGGGAGATGGCCTTAGCTGCGGGATACGGCGCTCAGATCCAGTTAGATAAAGTTCCTGTCAAGCAGGAAGACATGGCTCCCTGGGAGATATGGGTCTCAGAGAGCCAAGAGAGGATGATGTACGCTGTTAAAGAAGAGGATGTTGAAGAGGTACTACATCTATGCAAGAAATGGGATGTGGAAGCCAACATAATCGGGGATGTTATCCAAGAACCGCACATCAAGGTATTCTATGAAGGCGAGAACATAATGGACCTTGATCTCGAGTTCCAGACCGGCGGACCCAGTTACTGCCGCCCCATCGAGAGGGTAAGGAAATCCGAGGAGATAAAGGAGAAGGTACCGGCTGAACCTGACGATTACGATCAGACCATACTGGAACTATTAAAGAGGGACAATATCAACAGCAAGGAATGGGTGATCCGGCAGTACGACCACGAAGTCAGGGCCAACACGGTCATCAAACCGTTGCAGGGTGTGCTGGGAAAACAGGGTCCTGGAGATGCCAGCGTTCTCAAACCGCTGAAAGATTCCTACAAAGGCCTGGCTTTAACCACGGATGTCAATCCAAGATTCACCTATATCGATCCCAAGAAAGGGGCTATGTCCGCACTAGATGAAGCCTTCAGAAATCTGGTAGCTGTAGGAGCACGCCCACATTCATTAGCAGATTGCTTGAATTACGGCAATCCAGAAAAACCTGAGAGGTTGGGAGACTTCGACATGACCGCTGAAGGTCTGGAGGAGGTCGCTAGAGGCCTGGGGATCCCATTCGTTTCCGGGAACGTGAGCTTCTACAACGAAGCCGATAAAGGCCCGGTCAAGCCGACCCCATCGATACTTGCTTGTGGACTCATAGATGATATCCGAAACTCTGCCACCATGGATCTGAAGGGAGAGGGTAACGCCATCTACATGGTAGGTGAAACCAAAGACGAGATGGGAGGGTCTGAATATTATGATATGGTAGGTGGAGAGAGTGGAAGAGTGCCTGACGTCGACGTGGACACACTCGAGAAAAGCATAGATCAGATGTTAGAAGCCAACTCAAAAGGATTCATCAAGAGCTGCCATGACATCTCATCCGGCGGATTGGCGGTATCGATGGCAGAGATGTGTATCGCCGGGGATATCGGAGCGGATATAGATATAGAGAATGAGATGAGACCGGATAAGTTCCTGTTCTCTGAGAGTAACACGAGATGGCTCGTTGAGGTTGAACAACATAAGAAAGATGGATTTGAAGGAATTTTAGAAGTGCCCTATGAAAAGATAGGTGAGGTAAAAGGCGGATCACTGCGGATAAAATATAATGGTGAATACCTGGTCGATACAGAATTGGATAAGATCAGAGATACCTGGAAAAATACATTGAATGAGAAGATGGGCTGATCATTCCCATTCAGCGATAAAATAACAATCTTTATCTCCTTTCTCCTTCGAATCCCACTCTTTGATAGTCCCTTTGGAATTGGTGGCTTCCAGAACACCTTCGAAGACGCCTCGCCATGATAAACAAGTGTATTCATCTAAAGCTACACCTTTCATCTTGATATAGGCCTTTTTCTCCTCGACTTTGATCTCAACATCGCCGTAAGAAAAAGCATCGCGGTAACTCTTTGGAGCTTTTTTCAGCATCTTATCGGGGGATGTGAATTTTATAAGATATGAAAGTATACCTAGATTGTGGACTGTAAAGCTTCCGGCTCTTTCAAGGTGTCCTTCACCGTGGTTATCTACTATCCATCCATGGATCTTAGAATGGATCTCGTAGTCGTACCATTTTCTATCGTCAAAAGAGGAAACATCTATGTTGAGTTTATCCTCTATACCATCCATCCCTTTCTCGCCCCAGGTCCTTTTGATGTATTTGATGAACCCATTTATTATCGAGCCACGTACTTTCTTCTCTTCCATCTTTTTCACTTCCATTTGATCTTTAAAAAGCAATCCTTATCTCTCTTTTCCGAATGGTCTTCTATTATCTCTACTTTTCCCCCGGTTTTAGTAGCTTCTAATCCGCCTTCGAAAACACCTTTCCATCCGTAGCAGCTGTACTTATCGATAACGACGTCTTTTAACTTTGCTAGTGCTTGCTTTTTTTCCTCGTCCACTTCAACTTCCATGCTCCCAAAATTGTATGCATCTTGGAAACTCTTTGGGGCTTTTTTCAGTAACGTTTTAATAGATATGAATCTTGCCAGATAAGATAGAAAGCCCATGTTCTTGATGCTGAAGGAACCGGCTATCGCTACGTATTTTGGTCCTGCTTTGTCCCCTATCCATCTATGTATTTTGGCATGATACTCTGCAGGATACCATATCCTATCTTTGATATCCTCATCGCGGATGCCGATATATTCTTCACATTCTTTCACCCCCAGCTCACCCCAGTTTTTTTTGATAGCTTTAAAATATGCATCTAGAACTACGCCTCTTACTTTTTTCTCAGCCATAAGAATTACCGATATTATTAGCGAAAGGAAAACTAATAAGGTTTTCCCGCATATAACAAAATGTCACCATAGGATGATGAAATAACAATCTTTATCTTCTTTATCTTTTGATTCAAAATATTCAACCGCACCTTTGGTTTTTGTGACTTCCAAGGCACCTTCAAAAACACCTTTCCATGCTACACATGTGTACTCGTCGATAACTGCATTCTTCATCTTGACTATGGCTTGGTTGTTCTGAATATTCACATCTACAGTTCCGTAATTGAAAGCTTCATCGTAGCTCTCAGGAGCCCTTTTCAACAACCTTTCGATGTGTAGGAATCTGACGATGTATGATAACATACCTAGACTTTTAACAGTGTGAGCGCCGCCTCTTTGAAGAGCTTCTTTTCCTTTACTTTCGAATAGCCACTGATGGATTTTAGAGAGTAAGTCAGCATCATACCAAAGCCCCTCTTTGATTTTATCGGGATTTATAGAAGTGAATATTGAGAAATCTTCCATACCTTCTTTACCCCAGGTTTTCTCGATATATTTGAGGAAGCCCTTCAAGACCGAACCTCTGACTTGTTTACCTTCCACTTCTTCACTTTCTTTATTCACAAATGACGTATTTTCTCTAGACTATTTGGTATTTGTGGGTAGGTTGTAATTGTTTGATATGTTAAGGACTCTATCGCTCTTCAGGGGTTAGAGCGGATGCATCCACACCTGTATGAAGCGTATGTCTTGGCCGGACTCTACACAGCTGGAGTTTTCTTGTCTTATCATCGAATACCATGGCCAGCCCTCTTTTGAATTCCATCTGGCCGACCACTTCATCGAGTCCTTCCTTCATGTAAGACTGCTTAGCCATTCCCAAAGCAGCTACGTCATCTCTCGCTGTTAGGTTGTGGGCGATTATGATATCCGATTGCCTTATGGCGCTTTCGTGTAGTGCTGAAGGTTCCTGAGTAGCCAGGATAAGTGACAGTCCGGGATGTCTACCCAGCTTGATCCAATCTATCAATGGATCTGTTGCCAGGGTTTTTCTTCCGTTCGGTAAAAAGAGGTGTGCCTCGTCTATGAGCATGTAAACAAGAGGATATTCCTCAGTGATATCTTCAGAGGTTTCTGAATCCACAAGACCTGCCTGGGACTGCATCTCGACCGTAGTGTACAAAGTCCTCTCAGCCATCTGTTCCCTGGCAAAGAGAGATACTATCAGATTTCGAAGTTCGAACTCCCCCAATCTGCCGAGATATGAAATATCTAGAACAGTTATCTTACCGCCCTCTGCGATATCGCTATCCATACCGTCTCTGGAGAAGATACCGATCTCCTGGATCATCCCGAATTGATTTTTCAGAGGATCTTGTTTTTCTTTATCTTCCGATAGCTCCTCTATCATCTTGAAGATATCTTGAAAAGAGAAATCCCCGCCTTTCTTCAATTCATTGATCACCTTGCTCAAGAGCACACCCAATGGATCTGACAGTTCGATATCGAACAGTGAAAGCCATTCATGTACGCTTACCATCGATAGGGGAAGTTTCAAGAGTTCGTCGTAGAATATATCCATATCTTTTTCATTCGCCCTTTCTACTGCTTTTTCCGGCACTAGAACTTTCACTCGTTCTTGGAAATCCTTCGGCTCTATATCGAAATCTCCCATCCTTTCGATCTCGCCCTGGTTGGTGTTCTCCTTCTTTAGGCTGGAGAAAACGCTCATGGTATCCACGAGCACTAAAGCGATCCTATCTGCATGCCTTTCATCCAGTTTAGCGAACTCCTCGGCCATGGTTCCGAGTGTGTATGATTTTCCCGTACCTCTTTTCCCCACGACCAGCATACAGTGCGGTGAAACGATATCTAAAAAGGTTTTACCCATCTCCTCGTACTTTCCACCGGGATAGGAAACGTTCTTGCCTAAGTAACAGCAGCCGGTGGTCCCCAGCCGCTCCGCCTTTGAAGGAGAGCGGCCGAGGATCTTGTTTATATCCAGCAGCTGACCGCCTCTTTATGCTTCTACAGTTATTACAGCGGTTTTGGTCATCGTGACGTCTCCGGTGTACTTTACAGTGACGTCGATGGATCCAAAATTTTCATTTTGAGGGAGACTCGGACTGCCATCTGAAACAGAGTATATTCCATCTGAATCAGTAACTCCAGATTCGACAAGTCCACACCCTTCAATAGTTACGGTTGCCCCTTCAAGAGGATTATCTTTTTGATCGTAAGCGGTTACAGTTATCTTCTTATCATCCGTATCCATTGTTACCGGTTCAACTTCTATTGAACCCAGCTCGGTGGAATCGGCACTCATCATCCATCCGACTATGATCGCAGTTCCAACTCCCGCTACGACTACCAATATTATGAGGTAGAGCGGGAGACCTTCTAGCGCGCCTGTCTCGTTCATCTTTCTCGGTTTCAGTTTATTCATGATTACCGAGCGGCGCAAAATAAGGGGTGTTATTTATCTCTTTTGAAAGGATATATCTTATAGGATCATGTTATATATCTGTAAAATTGGGGTAGTTATAAATAACCCTTTCAATCATTTTTAATTTAACAATTATAAACTATCGTTAAAACATGAGGAGGAATCAATTTATGGAAGAAACAGCCAAAATAATGTCTTTGTTGATGGCGGTATTCCTTATACTGTCTACGATCTCTATCGGCGTGGTAATCTCCCAAACAGTAGAAACCGATGAGATCGCCGTTGTGACGGTTGAAGGAATAGATGATGTCGGCAAGATAAAGAATTCTGGGATGAATATCATTGATAGGTACGGAGATTACGCTCTGATCAGAGGAAGCGCTAAAGGAATCAAAAACTTGGATTCCAAAGGTTTGAAGGTAAATACGCTTCCGGGAAGAACTGAGTTATCCGTGAAAGGCCACTCGTTCGATATGAACGAAGGGCCGTCTATCAAGTCC
>JBNJFO010000034.1:0-12077 GCA_051746905.1 Thermoplasmatota archaeon | reverse complement strand
ACTGAAGATAACGAACACGATGCTGAACACAGACCAGACCGTTGAGATGCAGATATATACCGATGAAACACTGCTGGAGATACTGAACAATCAAGAAGAAGATAGATCTGTGATAGACGGTAAATACATAGAAGATCCTGATTCTGGAGAGGATTATCGGGTTAGGAACTTCAACTTTACAGATATGGAAGGATATCCATCAACATACGGTGGGCGGTATATGGACAACGGTGACTATATCGTTCAAGCCGTGGTCGGCTATGGCCCTCCTGGTTCCATGCGCAAAGTGATAGTAAGTTTAAAGATAATGATGGGCACACAGTTGAAAACGTTCCAGAAAGTGAGTATAGATATATGATACGAACCTATTGTCAAGACTCATCGTCTGTAAAACTCATTTTGATAACCTTTAAGAGGATCAACTTTTTTCTCGCTAGTCCCTCTTTTATTACCGGACATGTAAACTGACAGGATGATAATTATCAATATCACAGAGATCAAATATACAGAATAAAGATATAACTTCTCATCCGTGAACTTATCGGAGGTGTCGATTATCTCTCCATCTTCTCCGAACATGATCAATTCATTTTCGTTCCTGTTTCCGGCTAGGTCAGAAAAAGATGTAGTAAGAATATAAGGTACTTCCTGATTCATCCCATCGTAAAACCTTATTGTAATAACATCGCCTTCTTTACTTAGCTCATAATCTATAGGTATTTTCTCTGAAGTGTTAAGATTTTTTAAAGTGATGTCTAGGCTCCCCTCATCTATGGGCTCAGATATATAGATGTATATTGTTCCTTTCTTTTCATCGAATTCGGTGAACTCGGCTTTCGGCTTTTCCCTATCTAAGATGACAGTTACCATACTTCTATTACCCTCAGGTTCGACATTCCCTGCAGGATCAACAGCCGCACAGGTGAAGTAGTGGGTTCCATCTTGAGAAAGATTCACATTGAAAAACACCGATGACATATCATCGTCGACGGTCTTATTTTTTATTTGTACATGTGAACCATTTTCTAGTGAATGGTACAGTTGGCATGAGGACACAATTTGCTCATATTTCAAAGGAAATTCCAGAGTTATCGAAGATCTATTGGTTATAATTTTACTCTTATGACCATAGGTGGTTAATGAAATAGGAGGATCAAAATCTGCTGTACTCGAATGTTCGCTTCTCAACGTTTTATTTTCCTCGTTACCAGAATCATCTAGGGCCAAGGTACAGAAATCGTACCTGCCAGGCTTTGAAGCCTCGAAAAAGAAAGATCCGTTCACGATGGTCCCGTTTATAAACTTACTATCCCATCTTTCCCATCCACCTTCGTCGATCCTGTAATAAAGAGAGATCAGCGAAAGATTCCTGTTATCTGCCGCCGTGTATTGGACTTCAAATGGTTCATCTTTTTTTATGTATCTAGGGCTATGGTTCACTTCACTTTCCGGAGGGCATATATCTAAGACAGTAATGTTTCTCATCGCGGTATAATTCTTATTCAGTGTTTCATCGTTAGCCATTATTTGATAGCTAAACACAGACGCATTATGGGGAATATGTATGGTCACGTTGAAATGTGTATCCGTCTGGTTGTACATCATAGTTTTTCTAAAGTAACAGACGTCTGTCCCATAGTAAACGAAGGCCTGATCGACCCCCCTGTTATCATATATGTCAGCACTTACTGAGAAAGAGCCGTTGGTCGTACCAGTATCAGGTGAAAGATCGTATATCTCTGGAGGATCATCGTCCAAGACTGTGCTATTTTCTATATCTGTATATCTTGTATTGTTGTAAACGTCGACCGCTTTGACCTGATAATACAGGCGATCTACATCATGGGGGATGTAAACACCGTATCTATAATCACTTTCGTTGATATTCTCTACTTCTTCGTTGAATGTGATATTGGTGATGTTCTCATCTTTATCTTCATCGAACCAATAAGCGATAGAAACATTATCTACAGAGGATGCATCTATTACCGTTAGATTGACCGTATAGATATCGCCGGTTGTAGCTGTATCCAGGCTGTTATCCAGTATTATCGGAGCGGTCGTGTCTATGGTTCTGAAAGACCAATTGTATTCCACCCCTCTGTTCCCAAGCACGTCTTCGTAATCTGAAACTGAAAGTTCTATTTCGCTGTAATCCGCCCACCTGTAATGCATGTATCGCGCGGTATCATTATTGATATATTTTGATTTCCACCCCAAAAATTTGTATGTTGGTTTCCCTTCACCTGTATGGTTTATCACGGGTTTCACACTAGAGTTCATGGTCTTATCGAAAGTGATATTCACTTCGTGGTACAATCCCACGTTAGCTTCACCATCCTCAGGGTCGACCATGATCACTTGGGGTGGGCTCAAGTCGGCTTCTACTCTTGTTTTATAAGACATTATCCTTTTGAAATCACACACCGTATCTGGTTTTGAAACTTCTATGTAATCCTTCTCGGGAATAACCAAACCCAACTTGACGCCGGGATTAGCGAAATAGCTGACGTTCATCGCCAAAAATAGTTTATCAGGTCTCGAAGGTGATACACGATGATCGATATCTTCTAGATATGTGGATTTTTTGAAAACCTCATCAGAGGATAACAATCTATCTTCGTCGGGATCAAAAGCACCGTCTTCGTCTTCATCAAGATATATCAGGATATTATCGATATCAGAATCAGCACAAGTGCCATAGATGTCAACCCTCATACTCTGTAGTAAAAGTGGTCTGTCAGAAGTTGAGATATTTATCTGTTCTACAAGCACGTTCTTCTGTCCTTGATAAACACCTTCTTCCAATGAGTTAGATTGATGGAGGATATTCAATCGCCCGATCTTTCCGATGCTTACATCGTCTATAAACCATCCATTGCTACCGGCGGGCTCATAATCCCAGCCTATGTGGAACCTTATTTTAATAACCTCATCTTCGTAGCCACTCAAATCGAATTTTGCGTGTTCCCACCCATTAGAATAGGATGCGTAAGCACTTTCACCTTCGAGTGGATTCCCAGCCCTTCTTGAGATCGTATCGGGATAACCTCCTTCAGGATGTAGCTTGGACCAAGAGTTAGAAACATCATCCCAAATTTCGATAATACCCCCATCCATTCCTCCCTGTTCACTTTGAGAAAATTGGTAACTATGCCAAAATGAAAGGTAAACCTCTTCTGACGAACCGTTAAGATCGATATAAGGTGAAACAAGGACCGTATCCCCTCCATCATATTTCACTGCACTTTCACCCCCGCTCCACCAAGAAGTATTTCCACTCTTGGAAGTACGGGTAGTCCTTTCCCATTTATCATGTGTCATCGCTCCGCTCAGTCTTTCATGGGTCCAATCCTTTTCTTCTTCCTCGAAATCAAATATCTGGTTGATGGGATATGGGTTCGTTATATTTATCTTCAATTCACTGTTTATATCACTGTCCCTTGAAGATATGAAATCTACTTCGGTCATAACTCTTTCGCCACTTTGTATTTCAGAGGTGATCTTCGCTTCTATGATAATCTTTTTAGTTTCGTTGGCAAGGATACTACCAGTGTCAGGTAACCCATCTTCGTCGGTATCTATCAACTCTTTCCCATCATGGAACTTAAGATCGATCTCGATCCCTTCTTCACTTCTTACTTCCACATCGAAGGTGTCTTCTTCGGTTCCTCCGTTGGTGACGTTCACTTCGAAAGAGGATGTTCTATCTGGATATAAATGACTTGATATATCGTTCTTGTCTAGCTCGATATTCGGTTTCGATGGCCCTATATAAAAATCATCTATGTACCACCCTTCTCGGTATACATCGTAGTAACTTTTATCCCAGCCAACATGAAACCTAAGTCTTACCGTTTTACCTTGGTATCGTGAGATGTTGAAGATCTCTGAATCCCACATAGGGTAATCACCAGTATATGTGTAAGCGTTTCTTCCCCTCAAAGGGTTGTAATTCCTACTGTTGTAGCGCTCGGAAGATATCTTACCGTCGTATCCCTCCTCGGGATATATGGGCGTCCATGAATCACTTTGATCATCCCATATCTCAACTAAGCCGCCATCCATATTGAACGTACTCTCGCCTTGGAATGAATACAGATGTGAGAAAGACAAAAATGTATCTTCTTTTGAATCGCTTATATTGAAATACGGGGATATAAGGGCGGACTGACCAGCGTGTATAGTATCATGGTATTCTCTCCCACTCCACCAGCATTTTTCTCCGCTGTGACTTCTCTTTTCAGTGACCGTCCACCTATCATGGTTTTTGACTCCATCTATTAGTTCATGGCGCCATTTATGGTTCTCCTCTTCTTCAAAACCGTCAAGATGTGGTGTTTCGTATGGTACTATCGTGGTCACATTAAGCTCGTATATGGTATCTTGTTTGTCGGAGGAAATAAAATATAAAGTTGAAACCTCCATACCCCCCGGTTCTGAATCGGATGGAACGTCGACCTTCAATCTGATATCCTTTTTCTCCTGTTTTGAGATGTTGCCCGTATCGGGAAAGTTCGAACTATCGTTGTTCGTATCTTTTAGCGGTTCACCTTGATTATCTAGTAACTCGTAATTCCAACCTTTTTTTGAAGTATAGTTTATATCAAATGTATCGTTTTTTCCTCCAAAATTTGTCAAGGATATCACATATGTCGTATTTTCGCCAGCGAATGAATAGGATTCTTCAGGATCAGTGTTTATGCTAAAATTGTATTTAGAAAATTCTGTGTCCACAGTGACGTTATCTATATACCATCCACTCCATTTGTCCGACCATGGTTCCGCCCAGAGATGAAATCTGAATTGAATAAAATCACGGTCCAAGAAATTTGTAAGATCGACTTCACCCTTTAGCCAACCGTTGCTCTTCTGACCGTAACATCCCGCGTAGCTTATCGGTGACCCCGTATGCAGCGTTTCATTGTATCCTTCTTCGGGTATCACGTAATCCCAGCTTTTACCAAGGTCAGTCGAAACTTCAAGATAACCCCCGTCACCGTTACTGTTTCCAGGGTTTTTACCATAAATACTGTACCAATGATAGAACGAAAAATTCGCCTTTACCGCCCCTCTGAGATCGTATAACGGACTCTCCAGAACCGTATCCGCATTCTTAGTGTAATTACTGTACAAGTTGGTACCCCATCCTCTCGAAGAGAGGTCCGATGTTTCAGGCCCGAATTCATATTCTGTTACATCTCCCAATTCCCATCTTGTACCCTGTCCATTATCGACCACCCTCCAACCATCAACTGGATCAGCAAAATCTTCAGTATGATCTGGCTTTATGGTAGTATAAGCACGGATATTAAAATCGTCTGAGGCGGTGAGATCAACAGTTGATATGCCTGTCAATTCGCCAAAGTAGGCTGCACCTTCTGTGAGGTTATCGGGGACATTCAAATTGACGGAGAAGTTTCTAGTTGACAACCCTGGTATTACACCTGTATCTATTTTCCCATCACCGTCTGTATCTTCCAGTAGATTACCTTCTGAATCCAAAAGGCTTTGTTCCCAAACCTTGGAGGATGTATGGTATAGCTTGATGGTATCATCCATACCTCCTCTGTTGGTTATAGAGAAGTCAATAGTAGCGTTATCACCCTGTTCCACCCGTGTGAAGGGCTCATCAGATTCAAATCGTATCTTCTGTTTTGGTACTGTCGTCGTCAAACACACTGAATCGGATATCGACGTGTCCGAGGCGGATTCGAACTCGATGGTAGACGTGTCGATATCTCCTGTAGAAGCTGAATATGGTATATGTACCCTAACAGTCAATTTGACGACCTCTTTGGGTTCTGTATCCTCGATTTCAGATACAGGAGAACTATATTCAGGGTCGCCTACATATACATCTACATACCACCCCTCCGTCGAGGTCGTATTAAATTTAAAGGTATCTTTTTTTCTGCCTCGATTTATCAATTTTATCTCGTAATCAAGAGTATCATTCACAACCCCCTTTTTTTCCTGATCAGGATAAGTTGAAACCCCGTATTCCCGAGGGTATAACCATGTGAGTATCCTTTCGATCACTCTAGATCTTTTTTCTATGCCGCCTATCGATGAAAAATCGAAAGGCGTGTAAACCGTATTGAACTCTTTCTCTACACAAGTTCCCGCAGTCCTTCCGTTGTCTTTAACGAAGATGGATTCACCACCTTCTACATTCCAACCATCGCCGGATACCGGGTCTATATTCGAGTTCGCATCACCATCCCCCAAAGAAAGGTCTATGTAATCACCGATCAAATTATCATCGACACCGTAAACGTTCCACGGTAGAGAAAACCAATCCCTAAATCTGAAACCAAAGTAAGATTCTATGAAACCCTCGAAATCGTTCTCTTTGGCGGAATAACCAGCGCCCGGACTAGATAAGTATAGATTCCCCCCTTGATCCAGATATTCTGTGATGACATCTCTTTCCTCCTTGATAAGAGGTATGTGATCGTTATATACCTTACCTTTATGAGAAACATAACCTTTATCGTTACCTGTGAACCAAATGACCGCATCGTGAGAAGCCAGCGAGTTCACATCAGGGGTACCCTGCTTATCAATATCCCAAAGATTATAATCGTAGCGAGTAGAGTTCACCGCTTCGGTGTACATATCCTCCGTGTTCAATCCATCATCATCGTCGACCAGCAGTATATCACCTTCTACGTAGGTGTAAAGTGAGACTTTTTCGTTGATTTTTTCATCCGCGGTTGATATGAATTCGATCTCAGTTTTTGCCCCCCTATCAGTAGGTGAATATAATGTGGGGATAGAAACGTTCACGATCAACGTTTTACTGCCATCGGGTTCGATCATTCCCGTGTCTACAATTCCATCAGAGTTCGTATCCGTCAGCTCTTCACCGTTTATATGGTGTAAAGAAGTCACCCAGCCTAGATCCGTTTCAAAATCAATATTATACGTATCTTCAGCACCACCCGTATTCTTTATGTCCACAAGATAGTGGTGATATGAACCCTTTTCATCGAAGCCACCCAATGTATCTGCCTCTAAATCTAATCCTGCTTTAGATGAGAAGAAATCAACATCGTCTATATACCATCCTGCTTTCGTATTTTCTTCTGTGGTGGCAAACCTCCACCTCACCCTGATAGTTTTTCCAATGTATTCGCTTATATCGAAATATTCTTTTGTCCATGTAGTTGAGCTGCCACTGTAAGCGTTGCCCCCATGAGATCTGAAGTAACCCTCGTTATAAGGATAACCTGATACTGGTTCGATACGGGTCCAAGAATATTCTGAACCATCCACGGATATCTCCACGAAACCTCCGTCGTGATATTTCGTAGTCGAGTACCAGTTATAGAAACTGAGGAAGGCAGTACCCTCGTCATCGAGATGAACTGGGGGTGATATCACTTCGGTATCAGAATACTGCGTATATTTGGAATTGATATTCGTACCCCAACACTTTGTTGGTGAGTGTGCTTCTGAAGGACCGACGGTAGGTTCTCCATATTCCCAAACCGTTCCCCCCGTTTGTGTGAAAATATCCCAATGGTCACCATCGATCTCGAAGTCGGTGCTGTATGGTGTAGTCAATGGTACTGTTGTGTTTACGGTGGCAGAATCGGTTTTTTCATTATCTTTGGTTGATGTGAATTCTAATTCATGTTGACAGGAATCGAATGGAGAAGCGTTTTGTGGTATGCTGACTTCTAGATATATCTTGCATGAACCATCTGATGAAACATTTCCTGTATCGATAACACCGTCGCCATCAGTGTCTTCCAATTTTTCCCCATCCGAGCTGAATAGCTCATAATCCCATCCATTATCGGTTTCTATACCACTCATAACGTATCTATCTACATGCCTACCATTGTTCATGATCGATAGCTCATACCTCACATTTTCTCCAGGTGAGCCGTAGGAGGTTTGATGATTTTTTCCAACGTGTAGATCATGGTCATGTGGATTCAACCACCCTATCACCCTTTCAGTTATCTCTTCAAGATCGTCCGAAGAAGCGAATGACATCTCCCAACCACTGTAAACGCATCCATATTTTTTGTTTCTAAATGCTACGGTATTATACGGGTAAGAATTTCCATCTCCCTCTAGAATACCAATCCCCTTTTCATCCGGCAGCATCTCTGCCGAATGTTCCTTGTTTATAGGGTCATTCCAATGAGTCCTTGTTGATGTAGAAAAACCTTCGAACATAGATCCATATGAACCTTTGATATGTAGAGGTGTTTTTTGTATAGACGAATCTATACTCGACACGTGGAAATAAGATCTGAATAAGGTTTGCTCTGATAGATCAGTCAAGTCTTCCCCGTAAAGGTTCTTCAGTATAGACGAACCTATAAGCCAAACTCTCCCGCCGGAATCCATGTAATCTTTAATCATCATTTTGTCGGTGGTAGTCAATGTTTTTTCGTTTTTAGAGTCGGTACCAACGTAACCTGTGACCCATAACACGATATCATAGGCTGACATAACATCAACCGTAGGTCCATCTTTACCCGTAGGTACAACATATTTGTTGAATCGTTGACCTACGGATTCAAGAGCATCACTATAATGAGTTTTTACAGACGGTTCCTCGACAGACATCTCCGAGTATGGCCCCCCATTGTTTAAACTGTTGTCGTCATCTACAAGGAGTACGTCTGGCAGTTGAGTTATATAAAATTGATAAAGGTCGGAGTAATTATCGTCTCTTTTCGTGTTTCCAGCTAGATCTGTAGATTCCACATAAAAAAAGTGAGTAGTGTTCTGTTCGAGACCTTTCAGGGTAACCTCGTGATTTTGTACGAGATGGGGTCTGTATATCTCTTTTTTGCAGGATCTATTAGTACCGTAATACAATCTAGTGTCGCTTTTTTCATCCGTAAACCAAGATATCTTCATCTGGGCATGTGGAAGGTGCTCTTTTTTTAGATCAGTTATATCCGGAGGTTTAGAGTCTATGTATGAGGTATCTTGTAAAAGTACAGACTCTCCTGTACCGTTGTCAGAGTCCCAATAAGTCGCGTTGATCATGCCTGTTTCACCTATCTCAAAAACTCCATTATTTTTCGTGGTGTTGATTTTTTTATAGAGGTCTATTGATCCTTTAAATACACCTGAATCATTTTGGATTTCCTTTAGTTTGAGTTCTTCATAATCGTCTGTAGGATGACCTGTCAGATAGACTGTTGCACTCTCGATCTTGTTAGGATCTGAATTCAAGTCTTTATCAGAAACGGTTATGGTCGGCCTTCCGCCCGATGTATATAACCTTTTATCGAACTCCACTTTTCCCTCACTAGTAGGTTTTTTATAAGATATAGATAAAGCAAAATCTTGATCCTTTTCATCTGTAACTGGCACTCCGTCTTTTGGTATATTGAATCCTTTTATACTGACTGAATACTCACCATATTTTAGATCGGACCCGTTGATGTAGACGGCCTCAACATTATTTAGATAATCCCTTTCTTCAGGGTAAGGCTCAGACCATCCACCGTTGAATTGATTGCCCCTGTAAACTGTACCATCAGGAGATTTAACTTCCAGGTCTAGGTCGTTCACTAATGCTCTATCCGCCGTCGGTGAGCCAGCAGCATCCGTCCATGTAACCACTATCTTCAAAGGTTCATCTTTAGACCCTACAGTAAAATTTTCTATATATTCTTCGCCCGTAGTCAACCGTTGACCCTGATCCCTATAGACCACATCATTGTCTGAGTAAAGTATGTTCTTCAGGTCCAATCTACCCCACCCCTCGTCATTGTTTGGTGTCGCATCTGTCCCATATTTGTCATCCATATCTACAGCACCGGATATCAGCGCGTTTTTTACCATAGCCGGGCTGGGTCTAGTACCGAACTCCTCGGTGTAATACTGGGTGAACAAAGCGGCGGATCCAGAGACTATGGGGGTCGACATGCTTGTACCCCCGCTCCAGACGTAATCATCGTCTATCTTTCCCCATAGTGGATTTACTCCTTTTGCACTACCTGAAAGGGTCGAAGATATCCATGTTCCAGGAGCCACTATATCTGGTTTGATACGTTGGTCTTCGGTTGGACCTCTGGAACTATACGACGGTACCTCCTCTATATTATCAGCGGAAGATCCCTGTTTCGGTCTGTAATTTTCACTAGACCCTACGGCGATTACGTTTTTTCCCGTGCCAGGGGCGGCAATCGTCTTCTCTTCTGGTCCCGAGTTACCCGCTGAGAATATCACCACCATCGGTTTGTCTCCCTCTTTCCTGCTTATATCCCTTACTAGGGAATCGAATTCAGAACTATCTACGGTATATTCACCGTTACCCCCTCCACCCCAACTGTTACTGGATATGTAAGCTCCTTTTTTATACGCATCTTCAAGGAGTTCGGAAAATTTAGGCATATTAGAATTTGTATTTTCGTCGAAAACTCTTTGACTTACTATAGAGGATCCAGGAGCGATCCCCATACCGTAAAGATAACCGTTATCGTCTGTTGTACCGATCCCTCCGTCACCGGCGATGATGCCTGCACAGTGAGTTCCATGTCCATGAACGTCTTCTCCATACCCCTCTTCTCCATCGTCTTTGGTGTAATCTATGATAGCCTCTACCCTACCGTTTAAATCCTCGTGCATATCCGTGACATCCCCTGTGTGTATACCTGTGTCCGCAACAGATATCGTCACATCAGTACCGTCATAACCTAGATGATTTACGAAGCTACCGTCTCCACCCCACGGTTCACCTTCAGTCCAATTACCCCCTACTATCTCGCTGGCGACCTCGTCCATCAAACGGGGCGGAGTGTACGGTTCTATCCAGTAAACATTCTCGAAAGATGAGATATCATCTATTTTTGAAGCGTCGAACTTCCCTTTGATACCCCTGTAAAAATTGAAATCCCATATGTCGTAAACCTTATCGGACATCCGCTGTATACTTTCGATGGTTTTCGAACTTCCTTTATCATCGATAACAAGTATGGAAACATCGACCATCTTCTCTCCATCGTCTTTTTTGATGGTACTGTCTTGTTTAGATAGTTTCCTGTGTATCTTCAACTCTGGATTGTATTGACCCATCCACCTTATAGGTAATTCTGTTTTATGGATGGATTCTTTTTCACTTTGACTCATACCTACCAGATATGTGTATTCAGGTATGTATTCATACAATTCCACACCAAGTTTTTCCAACTTGTCCTCCCATCCCCTCTCTATAGGACCGTTGAATTGTATAAGATAATAATCATCCTTCGTAGTTTGTACTCCACTTGATATATCATCTTCTGAAAGTAGTTCCACATCTACATTGAGGGGATCGAAAACCTTCGATTTCAGGCATATATTGAGGTTATCTACCGGTGTAACGATATTTTCCTCACTCCTCTGGTTTGCCGGGTTATTAATCTGGTTTGCACCCACTATCACAACGTTAGAAAAAAGCAAAATGAACAAGATTAAGATAGAACTCAATCTTTCAAAACCTAACGCTCCATCGTTCATGATGTCTATTAATAAAGTTATTAACCTTTATATTTTATCTATAATCACTCATCTAGACCCATCATGATCTTCAAATGTTTTACACGACTTCATCGGAACTCTTGATCTCAGCACCGTATATCGTCTTCATGTATTCCAAAGCGTCTTCGTGATTTTCCTGTTTGATAGCGGCGGTGCAGTCCTCCAACACGATGATATCATATCCCCTGAAGAATGCCCCGGCAGCAGTGTTCTGGACACAGATGTCGGTGCTTACACCGATCAGTATGAGCTGTTCTATACACTTTTCTTCAAGTAGATCCTCCAATTCAGTTCTGAAAAAAGCGTCATAATTGTTCGTTTTAACGATGTGGTCCGATAGACCTTCCAGTTCTTCGATGGTCTCGGCACCTTCTTCTCCTTCCATGGCATGCTCGCCCCAGACCCCCATCTCTGGATCATCTTCATGATGTGCATCCTGGGTAAATATGATCGAGACTTCTTTCTCTCTCATCTTCTTCAAGAATTTTTCCACAGTAGGAACTATCTCCTGCGCACTCTCACCACCCAGCTTACCGTAGACGAAGTCATTTATCATATCTATAACCAACACAGCT
>JBNJFO010000033.1:0-12303 GCA_051746905.1 Thermoplasmatota archaeon | reverse complement strand
GGATTACTGGCATAGCAGTTCATGCATATCTTCTTGTGCAACAATCTCTTTTCTGCTTCTGGGAATCTAGCCATGTTTGACACCTAACTAATTGCGATGAATAGGTCATGATATTTAAATCATTAGGTGAGATGTTTAGATGTTTCATTCATTTTTTAGAGGACAAAAAGTTGATTAGCCCCTTCAGGATTATCGTTCCGATGACCATGAAAGACGGATACAGCTATTTCAACGACATGACCATGGATGATCTGAAAGACCCCTCAGACCTCTTACTTCTCTTTCCACTGGGGATAAGCGAGGGGCACGGTAAACACCTCCCGGTAGGAACAGACACGATCCAGGCAGAATACGTTGTTGAAAAGGTGGCAGAAAGATCAGACAGAAACTGTGTTATCGCACCCGTTCTGAATTACGGACACTGCAGAGCCACCTCACACCTCCAGGGAACTTTGTCTATCTCTTTCGATGGTCTGCGATCTATAGTAAAAGATATCCTTCACGGATTGGCTGAACAAGGGTTCAAGAGATTCGCGTTGATATCTGGGCATGCCGGTGGTTCTCACCTTATGGCCCTCAGGTTGGCTGTCGAGGAAGTCCTTGAAGATTACGATATCGATGTGATCTTGCTGTCAGATTACCACTACGCTTATGATTTCAAAGGAGACGAAGTCCCCGATACCGACGGACACGGAGGCGAGATCGAAACTTCCAGGATATTGGACATCTCACCCGAGCTTGTGAAAGACGACAGGCCGAAAACCACCGTTGAATATCCAAAATTCAAAGTCATCGGAGATTACAGTTCCTACTTGAAAGAAGGCATGAGAGGAGACGCAGGTAAGGCCACAGAAGAAGAAGGTCGAAAGATAAACGAATATGTAGTCTCCCAGATAGTTAAATTGATCGAAGAAGAACTCTACGATTGAAAAAATTAAATACCTTATTATTGTTGCACGTGATATGATAGTACAAAAGAAGAATGCAGGGAGAAGAGCGGCTGAATACGTTGAAGACGGGATGGTAATCGGACTCGGAACAGGTTCCACAGCACAACATGCGATCGAAAGGATCGGAGAAAGGATAAGAGAAGAGAACCTGGACATAATGGCGGTTCCTACTTCCGAAGCTACAGAGACACAAGCGAAGAGCCTGAATATCCCTTTGACTTCTTTAGATGAGCATAACATTCTAGACCTCACCATCGACGGGGCGGATGAAGTAGACCCAAATCTCAATATAATCAAGGGCGGCGGAGGAGCATTGTTGAGAGAAAAGATAGTTGCTTATCACTCTGAGAAAGAGATCATAGTTGTAGATCCTTCTAAGATGGTTGAGAAACTAGGTGTTGATTTCGCACTCCCTGTTGAGATAGTGACTTTCTGTCCGAATGCAGTCATCAGGAGTGTGGAAGAACTCGGATGCACGGCGAATCTACGTATGCACCAGAGCGAGATATTCATAACTGACAATCACAACTATATCTTGGACTGTAAATTCGACGAGATAGAATATCCATACAAACTTTCACAGGAATTGAACGGCATACCAGGAGTTGTAGAAAACGGACTATTCGTAAACATGGCCGATAAAATAATAATAGGAAAAGAAGAGGGTTTTGAAGAGATTTCAAAAGATTGAGTTAGACAGATCTTTTATCTTATCCAGATTTTCCTCAATCGCTTCTATTCTCTCTTGTTCTTTACTGCCGATCTCATCGACTATATCGCCGATGGGTTTGTCTAAAGAGTAGCCGTGAACAGGTCTACCTTTCCCTTCCTTCTTAATATCTCTCTTGGTCACCCATCCCCTATTTCTCAATTCCTGCATAGCGATGGACACTTCTGGCTGCCTTAAATCCGTTGCTGATTCGATCTCTCGACTCTTTGTTTCGTCTTTACCGGCAACATATACCAAGGTCCTTGCGATATTTTTCTGTAAGCCTGCTTTTATCAGTCTATCGACCAATTCTTCTTGCTCTTTCGTGAGACTTTTTCTTGCCATATTCTCCACCTTTGTTTTTTAGTTACTTTTAATTATTCAACTTCTAGTATATATCATTTACTAATATATCAGCTTTCCTTTTTATATTTTTGGGTTTATCGTTATGAATCATCGATTGCATTTCTTTATAAAATTTTGTAGAATTAAACGAAAAAACTATTTATAGATAACGTTATGGGCAGATGGAGAGCCATGTTCGAAAGGATCTTGATAGCCACGGATAATTCCCCTCTGATAAAGAACGCTATTCAATATACTGCAACTTTATTTCCTTATTCTGATTTTCACCTGATCAACGTGATCAATACGAGTGATGGCAGTATACCCCAGACATCCCTGATGCATTCTAAACTCTCCGATATCTCTGAAGAGGCTCTTGAACATGGTAAAGAGATATTGGAAGATATGGGTATCTCAGACATAAAGACGGCGATGCCTTCTGGAACACCGTCAAAAGAGATATTGAGGTATATATCGAAACATCAGATAGATATACTGGTGATGGCCACTCACTCTAAAGTCGGCTCTCAGAAGGTTCACATCGGAGAAACGGCTCTTCATTCCCTCCAGGTTACAGATATACCATCACTCGTTTTCTCGTGTAGATGCGCTCTAAATGTTCCCAAATCGATCTTCAATCCAACGACCTTCAGTAGTTACTCGGTGGATGCAACGATGATAGCTATCGGACTTGCATCATATTTTGGGGCTAGTTTGACAACTTACCATGTTGGCAGCAAAGACCCAGGTGCTTCTGAAAGAAGGATAGAAAGGAGGGCTAAAAAAGACGGTATCGATTACAAATTGATCGTCGATAAGAACGCCACTGACCAAAAGATACTCGAGATGTCCAAAAAATTCGATTTCATGGTCGGCAGTCGAGGCAGGGGCGGACTCCTATACAAACTCAAATCGATATATCCAAAATTGGCTCTGAGCAGTATCGAGAAAGAACTCATCGCTGAGAGTGACACTCCATTCCTGATGGTCGGAGATTGAAAACTTTTTCATCAATTTTCATCTATTATGTTTGAGTAATATGTATATATCACATTCATAATGATAAGGAGTTAATATGCTCAGCATACTCGAGTCCAGTAAGGCTATATCCCGGTTCAGAAGACCTCATATGTTGAATATAGATTTCATAACCGAGATTATAAATGTGGGTATGTTTCTCAAATTTATAATGTCTGGTGATTGAATTGGATAGTGCCATAATCCTCTCTGTGATCTTATTTATTATTACTTATTACGGTATAATCAGTAAAAAGATTCACCGGACGATAGCGGCTATGTCTGGTGCTATAGGTATGATATTACTCGGAGCAGCCATGGGTTTCTATGATCCCGAGATGGCTATAGATTATATCGATTTCAATACCATCGGACTTCTTTTAGGTATGATGATACTGGTCGGTCTTCTTGGAGAGACCGGATTCTTTCAATATGTCGCGATAAAGACCGCTAAATTATCTAAGGGGAGTTATTACCGTTTACTGGCTCTCTTCGTACTAGTTACAGCTTTCACATCCGCTTTTCTAGATAATGTGACAACGGTCTTACTCATGGCACCGGTAACCATAACGATAGCCAAGGAGCTTAACGTCACCCCGATACCGTTCCTGATGACCGAAGTTATCTCATCGAATATAGGCGGGACGATGACACTCATCGGTGACCCGCCTAACATCATGATCGGTAGTGCGGCTAACATCCATTTCCTTCAATTCATCATATACCTGGCCCCCATCGTCATCATCGTATTGTTCATAATCCTTTTCATATTCGAGATAGTATTCCGCGATGTTATCGACCGAGACATGAAGAATTTTGAAGAGATATGTAAGATGGACGAAAACGATAAGATAACAAATTACGGACTCCTCAAAAAAACAATCCTGGTCCTTTTGATCACCATGGTTCTGTTCACGATCCACCACATGATAGGTATCGAACCATGGGTGGTTGCACTTCTGGGTGCTAGTCTTCTGTTACTTATAACCCTTACAGAACCTGAACAGGCACTTAAACATGTTCATTGGGATACGCTTCTATTTTTTGCGGGTCTTTTCATATTGATCGGAGGGTTGGAAAGAGCAGGTGTTATCGATATTATCGCTATGGAGATACAGGCTGCCAGTGGTCAGAGTTTGCTTTTAGCCATGTTCATAATTCTTTTCGTCAGCGGGTTCTTCGCTATGGGTGTTGGGAACATACCGGCCGCTATCACGCTGATCCCTGCGGTTAGTATATTCATCAATAACACGGATATAGGGGGTGGTTACCCGATAAATCCACTATGGTGGGCGCTCTCTTTAGGAGCTTGTTTCGGGGGTAACGGGACGCTGATCAGCGCTCCGGCTAATCTGATAGTGTCTAACATATCGGATAAGTTAGGTTATCCGATATCTTTCAAAGATTTTACAAAACTCGGATTACCGATCACTATTGTATCTCTGTTCTTATCGTTCATCCTTCTCTGGTTCTTCTTTATAGTCCTGATGTGAAATATCCTAACTCTTTCTGTGACCACCGTATTCAGCTATCTCACCCAATTCTGATCCTATCTCCAGCAGTCGATTGTATTTTGCCACGCGTTCTCCCCTTGCCGGTGCGCCCGTCTTTATCTGCCCGCTGGATGTCGCTACCGCTAGATCGGATATGAATGTATCAGGTGTTTCTCCAGAGCGGTGTGATACTTGGACTCCGTATCCGTTCTTCGTTGCTAGAGATGCTGCGTTCATGGCCTCCGTTAGTGTCCCGATCTGGTTCACCTTCAATAGAACACAGTTACATGCACCCCTATCTATACCCTCCTGGATTATCTCGGGATCGCTCACGAATAGATCGTCACCGACTATCTGGACGTCGGAGCCCATCCGTTCTGTCATCTTGGTGAATCCACTCCAATCTTCCTCGGAGAGCGGGTCCTCAAAGGAGATTATCGGATACTTATCCAGCAGTTCTCCGTAGAAATCGATCATGTCATCCGATGAAAAGTCTTTTCCTGCGAACTTGTAAGAACCGTCCATATAGAATTCTGAAGCCGCTGCATCCAAGGCCAGATGGACTTCTCCCCAGTATCCTGCTTCTTCGATAGCGTCTGATATCAGGTCAAAGGGTTTGAAGGGATCTTTTAGGGGTGGGGCATAACCGCCTTCATCGCCTATATTCGTTGCTGACGGACCGTATTCGACTTCGATTATCTCGCCTAACTTGTGGTATATCTCCACTCCTTTCCTAAGTGCTTCCTTATAGCTATCCGCTATCGTGGGAGCTATCATGTATTCCTGTATATCAAGATCGTTACCCGCATGTTCACCGCCGTTGAGGACGTTCATGAAGGGGACCGGGAGCATGTAGTCGTTCGGTCTGCCCAGATATCTGTAAAGCGGTATATCGAGTGCTGAGGAAGCGGCCCTAGCTGAAGCTAAGGATACCGCGAGTATTGCATTGGCCCCCAACTCACTCTTGTCTTCTGTCCCATCTAGATCGAGCATCATCCTATCTATTTCTGATTGGTTTCTGACGTCTATACCCATCAATTCATCAGCGATGGTGGTTTCTATGTTTTTCACTGCAGTTAGAACTCCCTTTCCCCCGTATCTCTCTCCCCCATCTCTCAGTTCTAAAGCTTCTCTGGATCCGGTTGAAGCACCTGATGGAACAGCTGCTTTTCCTACCCCGCAGGATGTTTCAACTACGGCTTCCACTGTCGGATTACCTCTCGAATCTATTATCTCTCTCGCCTTTATCGATCCTATCTCATACATGATGAACACCTAAATTTGATATATATCTAATATTGATATGAGTGATTCTGTATCAGGGGTTTATAATTTTCTGGTAATAGTCCGCTCTTTCCCCCTCATAAAGGACATCTATTTTCAACGTATGTTGCTCGTCTCCCTCTGTGGTGAAATCGAAGGTGACCTCTTCGGTGGATCTTCCATCTACAGTCTCCTGGAACTCCCCTTTATCCAC
Organism: Thermoplasmatota archaeon; assembly: GCA_051746905.1. GTDB lineage: Archaea > Thermoplasmatota > Thermoplasmata > Halarchaeoplasmatales > Halarchaeoplasmataceae > CAZFVW01. The sequence continues at coordinate 6,312 of JBNJFO010000033.1, read as the reverse complement.
CAGTCGGTTATCCCCTTTTGTAAGCTCCCATTCGATAGCGGCTTCACCGCTGGGTTTACCGGAATTCGTCAGATATATGCACGGCGTATAATCCGCTCCATCCTTTTCATAATAAACATCCTGGATCACGAAATACGGTTCTTCTTCCGGTCCCACCTGGTTTATCATGAACGCCAGAACCCCTGTCATCACTATCAAAAGTATTATGAAACCGACGAAGAACCATTCTGCGCCAGTAAGCCCTTTCTTGTCCCTTTTATCATTCATCATTTTTCCTCCTGTAGATCGCATATATGAAAATAACTATCAAAAACAAACCCGTGGATAGAGCGGGTGAATCATCGGCACCGGTCTTCTCCGAATCCGCTCCTTCTAGCTGCTCTGGTATGTCTTCTTCAGTGACCTCGAAGCTCTGCCGTCCCTCGTAACTGAAATATCCGTGTTCATAGGTTCTGTAAGCTATAGTATAGAATCCCTTGGGTAAAGTAAGATTGAAGGTCACTTCACTTTCAGTATCTTTAGGTATCGGATCGATGGATCTCTCTTCCCTATCGATGAAGATATTGTTATATTGCTTACTCCGGTTCATTATGATCCATTCTAGAGTTAGACCGTCAGCATCTTCTTCTCCCTTATTCTTTAGAGTTAGATATACGGTTATATTCACTTTTTCTCCATCCGATCGGTTATGGTGGAACTTGAACAGCCCCTCTTCGACTTGGATCTGGGGGCGTTCCTTCCATTCCTGTAATTTGGCGTAACCGTAACCTCCCATGACTATCAGTATTATCAGCATCCCGATTATAACCAGAACAAACATTATCATCAATCTGTGAGAGCTGTCATCTCCTTTTCTCTCCCAATATCGCTTCTCGTCCATAGCTCTCCCTTCTTTTCTATCCTCATCATTTACCTTTTTCATTATAGGTCCTCCTGAAGAATATAAAAATTACAATAACAGCCAAGATCGGTATGACAACTGATGGAAATTCTGGAACTGAGGTAGTCTCCGGCGCCCCGGTGGCATCCCCTTCAGTAACATCCAGTGATTGCCTGGCTTCGTATGAAAATATATCTCCATCGTAGGCCCGGTATGCCAGAGTGTAAAGCCCTGGTTCTACGCTTATGTCGAAAGTGAATTCCCGTTCCTCTCCCTTTTCCAAGATCCCTAACATCATGGAGTCTTTTTGGAGGTATATATTCTCTTTAGAATCACTTTTCTCCATTATCAACCATTCGAATTCGATGTCTTCGCTCTTTTCCTGGCCTTCGTTTATCATGGTTATGTGAACGGTGAAATTCGCTAGGTCTGTGTCGTTATCTTCGCGTAATTCGAAAAGTCCCTGAGTGACCCGTATCTGTGGCCCTCTCTTCCACTCCTGCCATGACATGTAACCATACGCCCCAACGGATAGAACGATGATCACCATTATGATGATGACAAGTATGAAAGATACGAATATCTTGCTGGAATGACTACCTTTACCCTTCATCCAGAACCGCTGCTGGTCGCCTTCACTACCCTCATCGGTCATCACGTTAGTAATAAAGATAGATATATAAAATTCCTTCGATTACGTGATTTTACGTCGAAAATTGCATAAATAACTCCGACAATCCCCTTCCATGAACGGGAGAATACCAGCCGCTAGACCTATATTAGGTGAGGAGGAAAAGGAAGCTATCCAAGAAGTTCTAGATTCGGGCCAGATAGCGGCAGGTCCAAGGGTCGAGCAGTTCGAAAATGAATTCTCAGATTATATCGGCGTTAAGAATGGTATAGCAGTGAGTTCTGGAACCGCTTCTATCCATACGGCTCTTTTAGCCCTCGGTATAGGTAAGGGAGATAAGGTCATAACATCTCCTTACAGTTTCTTCGCCAGTGTATCTCCTGTTAAAGCGGTGGGTGCCGAACCTCTCTTCGCTGATATCGACCCGGATACGTTCTGTATCGATGCGGATGAAGTTGAAGAACTAGCTGAAGAAGGAGCTGATGCCATCATACCAGTCCATCTCTACGGTCATCCAGCAGACATGGATAAGATAGATTCGATAGCCGAAGAGTATGATATGAAAGTCATCGAAGACGCCTGCCAAGCCCACGGAGCGGAAGTGAACGGTAAGAAAGTGGGTGGTCTTGGAGATGCCGGTTGTTTTTCATTCTACGCCACCAAGAATATGGTCACTGGAGAAGGTGGCATGCTCACGACCGATGACGATGATATCGCTGAAAAGGCAAGGTTGATAAGATCTCATGGCAGGAAAGAAAGAAGTGAACACGTTCTATTAGGTCACAATTTCTTGATGAACGATATGGAAGCATCACTCGGACTCGTTCAATTGAAAAAACTCGACGGATTCAATGATAAAAGGAGGAACAATGCTAAGATACTGAATGAGGAACTTGAAGAACTCGAAGAGGAAAATGTCGTGAAAAGGCCGCTTGAAAAAGAAGCTTTCAAACACGTGTATCACCAATACGCCCTGAGAGTGGATAAAGAGAAGAGGGGTAAACTCGTAAGGGGTATGCAGAAGGCGGGTATCCACGTGAGAAGGGGCTACGAGAAACCGATCTACAAACAGGAAGCTTTAGCTCTTGACACTATTCCAGTCTGTCCCGAGACCGAGAAAGCTTGTGAAGAAGTTGTTTGGATACCGATCCATCCATTACTGGACGTATCCCATATGAGAAGGATAGCCTGGGGCATAAAGCAGCTGATAGGATGAATAATAGATAAAAAAACGTAAGTAATGACGATATCTATAGGCATAAGATGGCAGTCGGTAAAGAGGGAAAAAAGGATTTTGAAGACTCACCATGGACGTTGAAACAGATAGCTAGATACCCCTTTTTGAGCTCTGCCAGGAGTTATATCAAGGAAGAGGGTCCGCCGCTGGAAGAGATAATCAACAGCAGGATGTGGGGTATGTCCCGTCAACGGGGGAAGGAGAGGGTTATTCAGGCTCTGGAGGACGGTAAAGTAGATAACAGATCTCTATCAGATGAAGTGGAGTGTGAGATAGAACTTTTCTCGTATCCAATCGCTAGGATCTTAGTTTCGTGCGTATCGGATAACTTCCTTACTAGAAGGTATGCACTGGGTGAAGCTGAGAAGATGATGGTCGATCTTAACAATGAATCCAGCAGCACTCTGTTGGATATCGGTGCTGAGCTCGGGTTGAAGGGTGTTCATACAGGGGATGGAGTCAGTATGTCTTTCATCACTTACCTTGAGAACACGGAAAGATTGAGGGCACCGGAGTGGAAACTTGTGAATCAAGATCTGAGAAGCGGCGAGATATTCTTGGATGAAAAGAGATACCGCAGGATAATGAAAGAAAAATTAGTATACAAGATCTCGGACGAACTACCACTGCCGGTCAACGATGATCTTATCGATGCTTTTGAATCTCAGATAACGGAGATACAGGAACTGCTTGAGAAGGTCAGAGCGGAGTTCGTTGAAGTAGATCTGGGTAAAGTAGAAACGGAACTTTTCCCTCCATGTATCAAGAAACTTCTAGCACTGCAAAGGGAAGGTATCAATCTTTCACACGAGGCCAGGTTCGCGATGACAGCTTTCATGCACAAGATAGGCATGACCGAAGAAGGCATATTGAACATGTTCAGCGAATCGCCGGATTTCGATAAGAATCTAGCGCTGTATCAGATAGAGCATATCATCGGTAAGGTCTCCGGAACGGAATACACACCGCCGGGCTGTGATCTTATGAAGACAAACGGTATCTGCCATGATCTAGATAGTCTCTGCAGACAGGAATGGATGAAACACCCTCTGAGGTATTATTCTTTCAAGAAAAAACACTCCTCTGGTGAATCCAAATCTAGCGAGGATGAGGAAGATAACTCAGAGGATGAAGAGAATAAGAACGACGAAAGATGATGGATACATTTTCGATGCCGCCTCTATTCTTTTTCCTTCGATTTCAACTCATTCCAAGAAGAGACTCCTCTGTGTATAGCCGTGTATTGACCAGCTACAGCGAACCATACCATAAGTATCTCGAAGAGAGAGAAATCGAATCCGAATATGGTGAAATCGGTCGTGTAGAAATACGACAGTAATACGTAGAATACCGGGAAGAGTAACAATAATATCAACCTATCAGCCCTGCCAGCCACGCCTCCGTAATCCCTACCCACTCTCACGGCGTGGGCCTGGGTCCCCATGTAACTCGTCATGAGAACTCCTATGAGACCGAGAAAACCGATCGGTGTCCTGCACAAGGGCCCCATGGCAATACCCCCCAGTATGAAGATGTCCGAGTATCTATCAAGAGTGTGATCCAAAAAGTCACCTTTGATAGACGCTTTTCCAGTGAGTTTGGCTACTTTGCCGTCCATGGCGTCGAAAAATGAATTGGATAGGACCATCACACCCCCGAGAAGGACGACCAAGGGCGAGTAAGACATATAGAAAAAAACTCCCGCAAGGACGGCTGAGAAGAACGCGATCCACGTTAGTGTATTCGGATTTACAGATGACATCTTCTCAGCTATCGGTTTCAATACCGAATCCGCTTCCTTCCTGTAGTTGTTCAAAACCATCGTATCTACAATTATTTATCAGGTATAAATCTATTCTTTTAGCAGGTAATCTTCCGACCAATCTATTTTACCGGGTCGATAACGTTTAGTTCTACCCTTTAGGATATCTATGACAGCTTTTTTAATTTCTTCTGGCTTTTTATTTGTGGTATCTATCTCGAACACTTCATCCAGAAGATCCATGGCCTCTACGAGTATTATGTCTAGGACCTCGGCTTCGATGTTCTCTTTCTTCTTTCTATCCCGCCAATCTTTACTTTTCATCCTTTCTCTGAGTTCTTTTGGTGCGCACCGAAGGACTATTATCTTGTCCACGTCTAGGTGATGTGAGAGATGGCCTTCGACTATCTCGTGTGATGGAGCTTTTTTCTGGTAGAACTCTTTCAATTCTTCGATATCTACGTTGAAAGTATCTCTGAATTCATCTTCTTCTCTTTTTAGACCGTTCTTTTCTATGAAATCGTTGATACCCAGAACATCATATCCATCTTCTCTCAGATGTTTGGCTATGGTCGTTTTTCCTGTTCCGGGAGTCCCTGTCAGAGCTGTTACCATGGTATCACGTTATAGGACTAGGATTATTAATTTTTACTTTCATAACACCCTTCTCCTCAACTATATATATGTCGGTATCTATTTAATGGAACGATGTCGGGCGAGTCGGGCGAACATGGTATGGATAAATTCGATATTTCATTCGATGGAAATGTTTACTCTGTTACAGATCTCAACCTCTTCGTTAAATCGCTCCTACTCAGAACCGATGAACTACACGACATCCTTGTTAGAGGTGAGATATCCAACTTTACCCACTATGACGACAGACATATGTATTTCTCGTTGAAGGACGATAAAAGTGAGATCAACTGTGTCATGTTCCAGGGTGACAATAAAAACCTTGAATTCCAACCTGAGGAAGGCATAGAAGTATTATGCAGGGGAAGTGTTACTGTTTATCCTCCCAGAGGTAGATATCAGGTCGTAGTCAAGGAGATGTATCCAGGGGGATTCGGTAAACTATACCTGGCTTTTCAACAGCTTAAAGAGAAACTGGAAGAAGAGGGATTGTTTTCAGAAGAGTTGAAGAAACCACTGCCCTTCCTGCCGAAGAAGATCGGAATAGTGACTTCTCGGGAAGCGGCAGCGTTGAGAGACGTTATCAGCGTTCTGAGGCGAAGATTTCCGAACATCGATATCCTTCTAGCTCATACGCCAGTTCAGGGAAAGGGTGCTGAAGAAGAGATCGCTGAAAAGATCAAGATGATAGATAGAACGGACGTGGATGTGATCATCGTAACCAGGGGTGGTGGCTCTATTGAAGACCTATGGTGTTTCAACGAAGAGATAGTCGCCAGGGCTATCTTCGAAGCCGAGAAACCCGTGATTTCCGCAGTGGGTCACGAGACTGATTTTCTTATCTCGGACTTCGTTGCAGATGTGAGAGCTCCTACACCCTCAGCAGCAGCTGAGAAGGTAGTGCCCGTTAAAGAGGAATTAGAGAAGATATTATGTAACGATCTCAACAGGGCGGAGAATGCATTGAAGAATATAATCCAGGACCTTAAGATCAGATTGGAACATGTAGTAACAAGTAGTGTATTTCAAAACCCGGAGATACTGATCGAAGAAGAAGCCCAGAGGTTGGATGAGGTCATAATTCAGCTGAATAAGAATATAAAGGATCTTATCAAAGAAGACAAGCAGCGATTGGAAAGCCAGAAGAACCAACTTAGAGCGCTCAG
>JBNJFO010000032.1:0-12359 GCA_051746905.1 Thermoplasmatota archaeon | reverse complement strand
TTTCTCGAATATGGTCAAATGCGTCGGGGCGAACACACCCATCACCATAGAACTCGGCCGAGATTATCCGATCAAATTAGAATTCGATTTCGCTGAGGGGAACGGTCACGTGAGATTCTTACTGGCACCGCGGATCGAGAGCGGGTAGTTTTTACTGATAGATCATCCACATATCGGTAGATAAAAACTCACATCATGAAAAATCAAATAAGGTAACCTATAACCGCGTTACTCAAAATCACGATAGATGCTATCAGGACCAATCCACTCTTACTAACAGATGTCTGTCTTTCTTTAGCCTTTTCACCGTAGTCTAGTGTGTGTAATGCACCAGCGAAGACCGTTTTTCCACTACCGCCGGCTGTTTCATACCTTCCTCCCCCAGCTCTCACTTCAGGAAGTACGAAAAATAGGAGTGTTAATCCCGCTACGAATGGGATAATCACGTTCAGAAGATAAGCCAATGTGAATGTGATGAACCAAAGGATCGCTAGAAAAGATATGATATGTGTTCCATTCCTAAAATTAACCTGATATATTGTCATCCCTGTAAATACCGCTATCAAAAATCCTGAAACTGTGCTAAGGAAACACATCTTCCCCCTCTAAATATTTCTTATCCATGAACAGTTCTGATACGATATAACTGCATAACCATATTAATATCTATCTAATCCATATTAAACAGATTATGAAGTTGAATATCGGACAATACGTGGATCAAGCCTTTTTCAGTGCTTCGTTCTGTATTTCGAATAGTTCTTCGACACCCTTCTTAGCCAAATCCAGCATCTTTTCATGCTGTTCTCTCGTGAATACCGCTTCCTCACCACTGGCTTGTATCTCGATGTAGTTCCCTTCAGAGTCCATAACTACGTTCATATCTACATCGGCACCGAAATCTTCGGTGTATTTCAAGTCCAGTAGCGCTTCATCGTCTACGATACCAGTACTTATCGCTGCGATCTGTCTTATGATAGGGTCTTCATCAAGCTTCTCATCTTTTAGCAATCTTTTGATAGCTATATTCAGGGCAACCCATGCACCAGTTATAGATGCCGTTCGAGTTCCTCCATCAGCTTGGATAACATCACAGTCTATCCAGATGGTCCTTTCGCCGAGTTTTTTCAGATCTAGCGAAGCTCTGAGACATCTACCTATCAGTCTCTGTATCTCTTTAGTCCTACCTCGAGCACCGTGGCGTTCCCTTCGTATCCTGGATTCACCACTTCCTGGAAGCATCCCGTATCTAGCCGTCAACCAACCCTGTTCCAGATCATCGTTGTTCTCTATCCAAGGAGGGGCTGATTCTTCCAGCATCGCTGTGCATATAACTTTCGTATTGCCTGAAGAGATGAGAACACTGCCTAGTGGATTCTCTAGATAATTGGGTACGATCTCCGTCTTGCGTATTTCATCGTTATTTCTGTTTTCTTCTGCCATCTGGGCACCTTCAAGTCGATGTTAACTGTCAAATATATAGTTTGGGATACACCCTTCCAAAATATTAAATCCAAAGATAAGATTGATGCAGTTATGAAGGTGGAGGAAAAGGAAGTCATCTCCAAGGGAGCCGAAGCAGAGATAAGAAGAGGGTCGTGGAACGGAAGAGAGCTAGTTATAAAAAGAAGACTCGTTAAGGGGTATAGGCACCCCGATCTGGACCTCGAGTTAAGGAAGCAGAGGATAAGGAAGGAAGCAAGATTGTTCAGAGAAGCGAGGAAAGCAGGAGTCCCAGTTCCGATAATCTACGATCTAGATGAATCTGATACTACACTGATCATAGAATACATCCCTGGAGAAAGACTGATGCACGCCATCGAAAAAGGATCGTCTGTAGATCTAAAAAGAGTGGGTAAATACATAGGCAGACTCCACAAAGCTGGAATAACCCACGGTGATCTTACCACATCCAACATCATATATTCTGAAGGAACCGATAGCTATTCGTTCATAGATTTCAGTTTGGGGGAGAAGGACGCCACGTATGAATCCATGGGTGTCGATATACATCTTATGAGAGAAGCACTCATCAGTGTTCACGATGACCCTATGGAGAAATATGATGAGATCATATCAGGTTACCAGAAAGAATTCGATGATGCTGAGAAAGTCATCCAAAAGTTAAGAGATATAGAATCAAGAGGTAGGTATCTATGAAACTGGGAGAGAAATTGAATGTCGTGACATCCAACGAGGGGAAATACCGTGAATACAGAAAAAAGTTATCGGAATATACCGAAGTAGAGATGCTGAACATAGGTTATCCCGAGGTACAGACCGATTCCCTTGAAGAAGTCGTAGAATTCGGCCTGAAACAACTAGAAGGATATAAACCCGTTCTGATAGATGACAGCGGACTGTTTATCGATCATCTTGACGGCTTTCCCGGTGTATATTCGGCTTATGTCATGGACACCATCGGATGTGAAGGGATATTGAAACTGATGCATGATGTAGATAATAGGGAGGCAGAATTTCTATGTATAATCGGTCTTATCGATGAAAATGCTGACAAAATATTATTCAGGGGTAGGTCGAGAGGGGTGATCACGGAAGAACAGAAAGGTGAAAATGGATTCGGCTATGACCCGATATTCAAACCTAAAGGTGAAGTGAGAACTTTTGCCCAGATGTCGACTTCAGAAAAGAATTCCTACAGCCACAGAGGTGAAGCGGTCGATAATCTGATCAGAGCTGTAAAAGAAGGTTGAAGAGTCACCGGTCGAAGATTTCTATCCCATACTTATGCTGATCTATGCTTATCTGATGACGCTTACAAAAATCCAAATATAAGGATGATGAACACGCTCAAAACAGCTTCGATACCCCAAACTACAACCACCAGCTCCCATTCTTTAACCCTAAGATGTTTAACGATCCAGTGGGTGATACTTTCGGTTTCGTCGTGAACACTCGATAGATAACCTTCTTTATCTCTATCCGCGAAATTCTCCGCTTCGAAACCCCCTCTGAATTTTAAGAAGAATTCTATAATCATCGGTATGAACAGTATGATCCCAGGTGTTATCATATCGCTGATTATCGCCGCAGACCCGATGGCTGCACCGCTGAAGAGGGTAAAAGTATCACCTGGAAAAACTCTTGAAGGATAGATGTTGAACACTCCGAAACCGAGTATAGCTCCTAAAAGCGGATACAATATATACAATCCAAATTGGGACCCTTCATTAAGATAGATCAATATGATAAGAGTCGTAGCTGCTATTATACTCAGACCCGCGCCGAGTCCATTGAAACCCTCGAGCATATTAGATGCGTTCGCTGCACATGTCACACCGAATGGAACAGCTAATAACACGATATATGGGTGATTAATTGTCACACCGAAAAAGTGTATAGATTCTCCCATCATCTGTATACCGAATGGGAGTGTGAATAGGAAGGGAAGTAAGGCTTTGGTTCTCTGTCTTATAGCCACCATATCGTCGACCATCCCGATGAATCCCGCCCCAACGATCCCGATAACCGCTGTTAAGAAAATAGGATTATTTATACCGCTTTTTTCACCCAATAATAAGGATAGCCCCACGATAAAACCTACTATGGCTGCTAGCCCTCCCATCTCAGGGACCTCTGGTTCCCCCCTCTTGTGCATATCTTTACCTCTCAATCCGGCCTCTGAGAAAGTATCTATCTGCCATCTTGCGACCAATAAAGATACGAGAAATGCTATGAATATAGAAAGGGATATAACAATCATCTTAGTTCTCCATAAGTTCTCCAGTATTTATCTAACCTAGAAATCGTGTTATATTTATTTTTTACCTATTCAACATATCATCCAAGCAGATATTGAAGAGATAAAAACGAGACCTATCATTATGTAATTCGTCTGTCTTTCTGTCAATTTGAAGTAATAAGGAAACATCCACATCAAAGTTTTAGGATTAGGTGGTTTTATCGTACCGTCCTCTCTAACCCCTCCGAATTTTACCTTGACATCTCCTTTCTCCTGGATAAACCAGCATGCGAACATAAGGAAATTTATAGTTAGGGGAAGCAAGGCTATGAAAACGAATATCTCCAGCTTACCGACTACTCCCGCTATGCCTATGATGGCACCCATGAACATGTCCCCGCTGTCTCCAGGAAACACACCCGCGGGCTGGATATTGTACGAAAGGAAGGCAAGAACTGCTCCGATGAAAGGGAATAAGATATACAGCAGATCATATCTGCCAACAGTATATAATTTAACAACTACAAAAACCACTATTATCAGGGTTGTAGCAGCTGATTGGCCGTTGTAGTAAGAGAACATATTGACCAGGTTCGCACAGACCATTACGAATATAGGGATGAATAAAAAGGAATAGAACAAACCTAACTCATAATTTCCGAAGAAGCACAGGTCGATATGAGTATCAACATGATTTATAAGGGGGAAAACAAAGAAGAGCGGGATTATAACTTTAAAGAATTTATCATAACCTAAATTTTCACCTCCACTGACCCCGAGTATATCATCTACCAAGCCGAAGATAAAATATAGGGCTAAGACGAACACTATAAGATATCCCTCATAAGGGATCTCGTAAAGAGTTCCGATGAAAAGGATGCCTACCAAGAAGGAAAAAGCAATCCCGATACCACCCATCTCCGGAACGGGTGGTTTATCTTTTTTATACATATCGTATCCGACGAAACCCTCCTCTTCGAGTTTATCAAGGAGAGGCTTGAACATAACGACACCTGCAAGATAGGTGAAGAATATCGTTACCGTGAGAAGTATCGCCATATCCATTCGCGGACACCGTGCCCTGAAAAGAACTCATGTTATTAATAATTTCGAGTGAAATGGTCTGTTCAATAGTCTGTTCAAATCTTAAGAAAATTAGATATAACCTTGAAACATCTACGGTTTTTGTCAGAGTGATAAATATGGATTTAGGGAAAAATATACCTTATGTAAACATAACACTATTTCAGGTATTAACTTCAATTTTGATAATAATCGCAGGATGGATCATCGTTAAGATCGTATTGAATATATTTAAAAATTCCTTAAAAAGGACGAAAGTACCTCCATTGTTGTCTATATTTTTATCAAAACTATTCAGTATCATATTATACATAGGGATAATATTGATAGCTCTGGCCAATCTCGGAATTCAGGTCAGCAGTGCCGTGCTGGGATTATCCGCAGCTTTGGGTTTGGTATTTGGTTTCGGTCTAAAAGATACTATAAATAATCTAGCAGCGGGTGTTTGGTTATCGACCATACGTCCTTTCTATAAGGATGAACATGTTCTCATAGATGGGATGGAAGGGAATGTCCATGCTGTTGGTCTCATGTCTACTGAGATAATGAAGGCTGATAACACTTATATCACACTGCCTAACAGCTTGATATGGCAGTCACCCATAGTAAATTACTCCAGAAAGGAACACAGGAGGGTCGATATCGATGTCGGTATCGCATACGGTGAAGACATCGATAAGGCAATACGTGTAGCGATGGATGCGATGAAGAAACATAAGATGGTTCTCGATGATCCGCAACCTAATGTAACGGTCAACGAACTGGCGGACTCTTCGATAAATCTGACATTGAAACCATGGTCTGAAAACGAGGATTATTGGAAACTAAAACATGATCTGACCAAGATCATCTATAATGAATACAATAAAGCGGGGATAGAGATACCTAATCCTCAGATGGATGTCCATTTAGATAAGGGTAAATAAAGGAATAAAAAAATCCAGTAAAATCTCTAGTTTCAATCTATTACGATGGAAACACATAAATAACAGACCCTTCTTATTAGCAGATAAGAGATTTTAGTGGAGATATAATTTATTAAAAACACTCCTAAAAATCTATTTAAAATAATGAATTTGGGATTGAGCGTGAAACCATGGAAGAAAAAACTAACAAAGGAACGACCACGCTAGGACTAGTATGCAAAGACGGAGTAGTTATAGCTACTGAGAAAAGAGCAACGATGGGTCACATGATAACCCATAAAGACACAAAGAAGTTGTTCGCTATCGGAGACTCACTCGGATTAACGATATCTGGACTTGTAGCCGATGGACAGCAGATAGCTAGATACCTAAGCTCAGAAGTAGAGTTATACCAGCTAAAAAGAGACAAGCAGATATCTGTGAAAGCAGCTTCCACACTCTTGTCGAATATGTTACTCGGCAGAAGGATGTTGCCCTATTATGTTCAATTACTCTTAGGGGGTTTTGACTCTGATGGAGGGCATGTCTATTCTTTAGATATGGCCGGGGGAGCTATCTCAGACGATTATGCTGCAGGTGGATCTGGAATGCCTTTCGTTTATGGGGTTTTAGAAGATAATTACAAGGAAGGTATGACCCTCGACGAAGGTGTTGATCTCGCTGTATTATCATTGATGGTTTCCAGCAGCAGGGATTCTGCTTCCGGAGATGGTATAAGAGTAGCGAAGATCACTAAGAAGGGGTTCGAGGAAGTAGATGATAAAGATGTGGAGAAGCGAATGGAGAAAATACGGAAGGAAAAGAATTTACGGTTTCCTTAAGACAGATCCAATTCGTGGGTTACTCTATCAAACCAATTAACCTAATATATTAAATTTAAGAAAGTGAATTTTATGAGCATGGAAGACGTTTTAAACCAAGCTAAAAAAGCGGTAAATGACATCATACCGGCATCGGTACAGATAACAGATATCGAATTCGAAGCTTCTACTATAGTGATATATACAAGGGATATCGAGGAGTTTACCAGAGAATCGGACATAATCAAACAATTGGCCGAGAGACTGAAAAGAAGGGTATCGATCAGACCGGACCCAGAATTACTAGATGATCCAAAAACCGCAGAGGAAAAGATCAGGGAGATCATCTCAGAGGAAGCACACATCAAGGATATGCATTTTAAAGAAGATACAGGTGAAGTTACAATAGAGGCAAAAGCTCCGGGGGTCGCTATCGGGAAAAAGGGAAAGGTTCTTAATGAAATAAAGAGAGAAACCGGATGGGCACCAGATGTAGTAAGAGCACCACCGATCCCTTCAAAAACGGTCAAGGATATCAGAAGTTATCTGAGGGCCGTGAGAGGAGATAGGAAAAAATTCTTAAGAAAACTTGGTAGAAAGATCAATAGAGATACTCGGTCCGGTGAGACCTTCGCAAGGGTAACCGCTTTAGGTGGTTACAGAGAAGTTGGTCGATCCTGTCATCTTTTACATACCAGGGACAGCAAAGTCCTCGTAGATTGCGGAGCGGATGTATCCGATCCACAGAACGGGACACCCTATCTGAATGCACCTGAGATAATGCCGTTAGATGATATAGAAGGGATAGTTTTGACCCATGCTCATCTTGATCACTGTGGTCTTATCCCAGCACTTTACAAATACGGTTACGAGGGACCGGTTTACTGTACCCCACCGACAAGAGATCTTGCAGCTTTGCTTCAACTCGATTATATCAAGGTCGCGGTCAGCGATGCAAGAGAACCACCCTACAAATCTAATCATATACGTGAACAGGTAAAGCACACCATACCTTTAGAATATGGTGAAACTACGGACATAGCTCCGGATATAAGATTGACCATGCATAACGCGGGCCACATATTGGGCTCTGCAGTAGCACATATGCACATCGGCGATGGAGATTACAATGTAGTCTTTACAGGAGATATCAAATTCGATAATACCTGGTTGTTCAATCAAGCTGTTAATAGATTCCCAAGAGTAGAATCTGTTATAATGGAAGCTACATACGGAGGTTATCACGACCTTCAGCCCAGCAGGTTGGACGCGGTCGAGCAGTTGAAGGATATCTTGGTTCAACAGCTGGAGAATAAGAAAGGTAAAGTTTTGATCCCAGTTTTTGCAGTCGGAAGGTCACAGGAAGTTATGCTCGTGATCGAAGAAGCTATGAGAAAAGGAGAAGTGCCTGAGGCTACCGTATGGCTTGACGGTATGATATGGGAAGCCACAGCGATCCATACTGCATATCCCGAGTTCCTGAACAACAAACTAAAGAAAAAGATATTCCAGGATGATGAGAATCCATTCCTATCACCTATATTCAAGCAGGTCGACAGTATGGATAAGAGGAACGAGATATGTGACAGCGAGAAACCCGCTATCGTTCTAGCCACAGCGGGTATGATGAACGGCGGCCCCGTACTTGAGTACTTCAAAGCATGGGGGGACGACCCGGATTCCGCTATAGTTTTCGTCGGTTATCAGGGACAAGGTACGATTGGTGATAAGATACAGAGAGAATACGACCACGTCACACTCACTGAGAACGGTGATCCTATCGATATCAACGTAGAGATGGATGTACACACATGCGAGGGGTTCTCCGGTCACAGCGACAGGATCCAGTTGTTACATTACATAAGTGGGATGAGACCGAAGCCAGAAAGAGTCATAGTTTCACACGGTGAAGAAGGCAAGTGTACTAACCTTGCAAGTACCATCTACAAGAAATACGGTACGGAAACTAGAACTCCGAGAAATCTGGAAACGGTAAGGCTGTATTGATTACTCGATTACCTTCTGAGCTAATACAAATATTGATTATAAGCTCTGTTCGAAGTCATCTATTTCGTAATCAAAATCATCCCTATTTTCTATTTCACCTTTTATGAGGAGCATCTCTCTAGCCAAAAGCCAGAAAATAACAGCTAGGGCTTTTCTACCTTTATTGTTCGTGGGTAGCGCGATGTCTACATTTTTTAGGTCATTGTTCGTATCGACCAAACCGACAATAGGTATACCTATGCTGACAGCTTCTTTAACAGCCTGTCTATCCGCTGCTGGATCGACAACAACGATGACCTCTGGTTCTATGAAACTGCTGAGATCTGGATTTGTCAGTGTTCCAGGTATGAATCTACCGGCTATACACATGCTGCCGATGATATCTGAGAATGTTTCTATGGGTTTTTTACCATATTGTCTCGCTGAAACTAAGAAGATCCTGTTTGGCGGATATCTAGATAAAAATTTTGCCACTGAACTTATCTTCTTGTCAGTTTTCCTTACATCGAGAACGAATAGACCATCATCTCTTACTTTGAAGATGTAAGGTTCCATCGCTGCATTCTTTTGTTGTGTTCCTATGTGTACACCAGATGTCAGATAGGTGTCTTCTTTGATTAACATATCTTCTTCAGTTTCGGCCATTGTTATTCCTCTCTAATAACGGATATAGGGATCACTTCTTTATTGAATTCTACCATCGCTATATCAACGGGGTCGTCAACTTCTGATGATTCCAAATCAATTAAAGGTGGTGCCCCCATCGATATTTGGAGAGATCTAGCACCAATTATCCTTGCTTTTTCAAATCGAGTGTATTCCCTTGTCATGTCTCTAATCTCCATCTCAAAAAAAGACTTCTTTTATAAGCTTTTTGTCCCAAAAAGGACTTTATTTGGAAAATTTGCCAAATATTCTGTTATTTTCGATTGTTATCATGTCAAAAGAGGTAGCAAAGATTTATAACTTCACCCGAAAATCTATCATCGATGAATTCCAAAAAAGTCAAGATAGTTGCTTTACTTTCTGACGGCATCGATTCAGCTGTTGCGGTTCACCTTTTAGCTGAAGTGGGAGCTGAAATATCGCTTCTTTATCTTGACAGATTCGGCAAGGAAGGATCGCTAGAGACTAAAAAACGATCATTCGAAAAGGTCAGATCTATAGTGAGGAAATTAGAGCAGGTCCATGGCAAACTTGAGTTATACAGAGGTGAATACGCACCTATCATGGAAGACTTCACCGCGAAGATCGATAATAGGTATACTTGTTTATTATGCCGAAGGATGATGTACCGTACAGCAGAAAAACTCGCCAAAGAGATAGGGGCTGATGCGATAACTACCGGTGAATCCTTGGGACAGGTTGCTTCGCAAACACTTGACAATATAACAAACGAAGATGATGCAGTTAAAATGCCCATATTGAGACCACTTGTAGGGCTGGATAAGAACGAAGTCATATCTATTGCGAGAGAGATAGGTACCTATGAAGTTTCGATATCCGAGAGCTTCGATTGCCCTTATACACCGAGCAGTCCAGCGATATCCAGCGATCATGAGAAGATAATAGAAGATGAATCTAGGTTCGACATAGATAGATTGTTGAAAAGGATAGATCTGGAACACGAAACTCATCGACGCTAAGATCATCTATCCCAATATTCATCGACCACGTCCTCTAATTTTTCTCTACTGAATTTTTCTTTCTGGAATGGCTTACTTCTCATACGATGAGGTAGGGCCATCTCCGAAGCTAAAAGGACATCTTCTAGAGAGACTTCTTCCCTTCCTTCATAAGCAGCATTAGTCACGGCTACCCTCATGATTATTATATCACCCCTGTGCCCGTCGACATCGAATTCTCTGCATACTGTGCACACCAGAGAAAGAAGTTCGTCGGATATAGTCACTCGAGGCAATCTTTTCTGAGCACCTTTTATCCTATTTATCAGTCTTTTTTCGTCATCTTCGTATTTACTTATCATCCCTAATTTATCTTCTACGTACTCCCGATTTCTTTTTATCAGGTCCACTCGTGATCGTGGTTCACTTATGGTCTCTGTCTCTATCTGTAGCGAAAATCTGTCTAGCAATTGAGGTCGTAAAAATCCTTCTTCAGGGTTCATGCTGGCGATCATAGTGAAGTCTGATAGGTAATCAGTGGATATCCCTTCTCTTTCCACAGTCACACTTTTCATCGCTGCCACATCAAGTAGTAAGTCAACTATACTGTGATCGAGTAGGTTTATCTGGTCTATATACAGGATATTTCTATTTGCTCTTGCCAGGAGGCCCGGTTCGAAGGATTTTACTCCCTCCTGAAGAACCTTCTCTACGTCGATGGTACCTATAAGTCTGTCTTCGGTTATGTTTAATGGTAGATGTATGACTTCCATCTTTTTTTCTACCGTTTGGATCGTGCCTTCTTCATGCTTCTCTTTACATTCGAGGCAAAATTTTTCCGGCTCTATGGGTGAACAGTTGAAATTACAGCCCTTGACAACTTCTATAGTGGGCAATATGTTTTCAAAAGAATTCACAGTAAGGGATTTACCAGTTCCTTTATCTCCTTTTATCAGGACCCCACCGATATCTTTGTTTATCAGATTAAGGATCAGTCCTCTTTTGAGCATATCATGGCCAACGATGGCTGAAAAAGGAAATAAAGCTCTAGTTTCTATTTTATCATCTACAATGTAGCTTTCTTCGCTGACCATCTCAACCGCTCAACTCCCTAGTTTCGAACCATTCTTCTAGAACATCGACGGTGAATTCTTCTTCCTCTAACGGTTTCTTTTTGATCCTATGTGGTAGAGCCATCTTAGCGGCTACTAGAACATCGTCTACTGTTGCCTCTACCTTACCTTCGAATGCTGCATTAGCTCTCGCGCCCCTTTCCATAGCTATATCTGCACGATGACCTGCGACATCAAAATCTTGACATAGGTCTGCAATAGTTTTTAGGATCCGTTCAGAAGTTCCAACTTTAGGAAGCAGTTCACTCGCTTCCGTTATCTTATCCTTTAATTCATCCATGGACACTTTGAAATTATTTCTGAACTCTTCAGGTTTATTGGTGAATTCATGACGATTCTTTATTATCTCCATACGGTGGTCGATGTTATCTAAAGCCGCCATTTCTACTACCAGTGAGATCCTATCCAATATCTGTGGTCGTAATTCACCCTCTTCCGGGTTCATGCTTCCTACGATTATGAAGTTCGATCTGTATGATGTACTGATACCCTCACGTTCCACGATGACCCTTTTTGAAGAAGATGCATCTAGTAAGATGTCCACGATATAATCGTCTAAAAGATTGATCTCGTCTACGTACAATATGCCTCTGTGTGCATCCGCTAGAATACCTGGTTCAAAGGATTTTTTTCCTTCGCCTAGAACCTTTTCGATGTCCAAACTCCCCAGCAATCTGTCTTCTGTTACATTCAATGGAAGATCGATGACTTTCACCGCTCTTGTTTTAGTTTGTAATTTGCCTTCTCTCTTTAGAGATTGGCATTCTGGACACAGATTTTGGAAATCGTCTTCCGGGTCACAGTTGTACCTGCACCCAGTTACTTTGATATCCGGCAGGACCTCCGCTAAAGATCTTACGGTAACGGATTTTGCCGTTCCTTTCTCTCCTCTGAGTAAAACACCTCCAACTTCTGGATATATAGCATTCAAGATGAGAGCCCTTTTACAGTCTTGCTGACCAACGATAGCTGTAAATGGGAACAGAACCTTTTCTTGTTTCCCTTTCTGTGCGATGATGTCGGAATCTTCCTTTATCTTCCTCATCATCTCCTCTTCCATCTCCTTCCTCATCCTCTCTTCG
>JBNJFO010000031.1:0-12417 GCA_051746905.1 Thermoplasmatota archaeon | reverse complement strand
AAAAAGGGGAGGTTGAAACAAGCCTTGGATCGTTTCTACGTTATCTATGCCCTCTGATTCCATGTCGTTCAGTATCTTAAGAGCCATCAGAGCTACTACGCCCTGACCGTTGGGAGGCAGTTCCCATATGTCGTACCCCCTGTAATCCACGTTCATGGGTTCTACCCATTCCGGCGAGTAATCTTCAAGATCTTCCTTATGGACGAATCCGTTGTACTCTTTGGAGAACTCCGCTATCTTGTCGGCTAATTTTCCCCTGTAGAATGACTCAGCCTCTGTACTTCCTATCTCTTCCAGTGTCTTCGCGTGATCCTCCGATCTCCACATCTCACCTATATCCGGAGCCCTTCCTTCCAGCGCGAATGTATCGAACCAGTGCTTGTACTGCTCACCTTCGAGTTGTTTGTAAGCACGGAAAGCGAACTTCCAGTATTTTCCCACGGTCGGAGATACGGGATATCCTTCTCTGGCGTAATCTATGGCCGGTTGTAGAACATCTATCAGCGGCAGTTCTCCATGTTTCTTCGATAACTCAGCCCAAGAGCCAGGTATCCCTGGGACGGTGACCGTCGGCCATCCGTATTTAGGCATATCCTCATGGCCGAACTCTTTTATCTTCTCTATCGAGATGCTTCTGGGTGATGGACCGCTGGAGTTTAGTCCGTGGAGTTCACCGTCCTTCCAGAAGAGAGTGAAAGCGTCCCCACCCAGTCCGTTAGAAGTCGGTTCTACAACTGTCAAACAAGCTGCGGTCGCTATCGCAGCGTCAACGGCGTTACCACCTTTCTTCAAGATATCCAATCCTGCTTGGGCAGCCAGCGGTTGCGTGGCACAGACCATACCTCTTTTCGAATAGACCAGTTTTCTTTTAGAGGTGTAGGGATACTTCAAAGGATCGTATTCTATCATGGTTTTAAATTAGAAGAGTAGTAAATTATCTTTACGATTTATGAGAGTTATAGAAATCCGATTTATCCCTCTCAATATAAGGTACCTTGTAGTACGGTACTTTAACGTACCCTAAAGGAAAGTTTTTTATACCGCCATCGTCATGATAGATTGATGAGATTTATTGACCGGGAAAGTGAGCTGAAGAGACTTTATGATCTTTACAGCTCTGATAAAGCAGAGCTGTGTGTTATTTATGGGCGTCGACGTATAGGAAAAACTGAACTTGTCAAGCATTCAGTAAAAGATAGAGAAGACGTAGTGGCTTACCAGGCTAGAGAGAAAACAAAATCATTACAAATCGAACAATTTATCGATGTGGCAGCTGAAAAATATCCGGAAATAAAAAGGATAAAAATGGAATGGGGACCGATCCTCAGATTCCTATCGGAGAATGACGCCGTGATAATTTTGGATGAGTTCCCTTACCTTGTCGAAAGTGACCCTAGTCTGCCTTCTGAGCTTCAATCCATGTTCGACCACGAACTTTCTGATTCTTCCACTACCATAATATTAGTGGGTTCTTCCATAAGCATGATGGAAGAGGCCGCACTACTCGGACACAGCCCTCTTTACGGTCGAGCAACCGATAGGATTGATTTGGGATCACTGCCTTTTGGAGCCGCTCTGGATTTCTTCGAAACAGGATGCACCGCCGAAGAAAAAGTCATCATTTGGTCTGTATTTGGAGGAGTCCCTTACTATTTAGAAAAAGCGAAAGGTGCCCCCTCATTAAAAGAAGCAGTTTCCGAATCGATACTATACAAAGATTCGCCTTTGAGGCATGAACCCGAATATGTTTTGAGAATGGAACTTAGTGAGCCAGTACGATATTTTTCCATATTAGAAGCGATCGCAGGCGGGGCCGCCGTTCAAAACGAGATCGCTCAAACTTCGGGTATAAATCGTGAACAGGTATCTAAGTATTTGAGCCGCCTAGAACGTTTAAGATTGATCGAAAGAAGGGTCCCGGTCACAGAAAAGAAAGAGAGGTCAAGGAGAGGACGATATTTCATCAAAGATCCCCTATTCAGGTTTTGGTTCAGGTTCATATATGGGACTGGGACAAGATATGATGAGTTCGGAGATGAGTCTTTTAAAGACATGATCGAACCCGAGCTCGCCGATTTTGCAAGTCAGGAGTTCGAGACTCTTTGTGGAAAAGCATTGAGAACCCTTTATCCTGATCATGTTATCACAGACATAGGTAAGTGGTGGTATAAGGATCATGAGATCGATGTGGTTGGTTTAACTAATAATGACACCCTTATCGTGGGTGAATGTAAGTTTACGAACTCGAAGGTAGGATATGGTGTTTTATCTAAATTAGAGGGACACGCAGAAAATTTAAGATGGACACCTAAAAGTGGAAAAGATATAAGGATCGAATACGCTTTGTTCTCACGAAATGGTTTCAAACGATCTTTGAAAGAGGCGGTGGAGGATCGAAACGATCTTAGACTGTTTACCGTTGAAGATATCGTTCAAAAACTCTCTCATTAACGCCCTTGGCCCGAATGAAGATAGATATTGCTGTCGAGTAAACCCTTATTCAGAAAGCTCTTTACTCACATCTTAAAAAGATTTTCCATGGAGTCACATCGTCGTTAGTAAGTTTTTAATTATACTAATCAATGATTGATACATGAAATGGATATTGATCCCCTTAACTTCCTTCCTTCTCGGTATTTCGCTCATCATATTATCCGTAATAACAGGGGGGTCTGAGTTGGCACTTTTCTTTATATTCCCAGTGATATATGGAGGAGGAATATTCTTACTAGCGGGGGTTTTGATGATATTCCTATCTTTCATCAGTTTTTTCTTCTTCTCTGTGGGAGGAGTTGGGAGAACTGGTGGTAGACATGAAACATATGGTGGATATGGAGAGGAGTTGGAGGAACAAAGGAAAACGAAGACCGATTACGGAGGGGTCATCTTCATCGGACCCATACCGATCATATTCGGTAAAGATAAAAGCACCATGAAAACCATGATGTACATCGGGCTGATTATAGCGGTGATACTTTTATTTATATACCTCCTTTTCTTTTTAAGACTAACTTAAGTTCAATGAATTGAGTGATAATATGAAGGAATTCATCGTAGAAAAACTGCGCGAGATGGTAAAGATAGAGAGCCCCAGCAGGGGAGATGTCAGCGGTATCATCGAATACGTTTCTTCACTGCTGGAAGAGATAGGTCTGGAGACAAGGGTGGTAGAGGGAACCGTGTGCAATCCGGTGATAATCGCTTCACACGGAGAGGGAGGAGTGTGTTTCTCTGGCCATCTAGATACCGTGCCGATAGGTGATGGTTGGGAACATGACCAGGCCGAGATAGTCGACGATAAGATGTACGGCCGCGGTACACTGGATATGAAGGGACCCTGCGTGTCCGTTATAGCGGCCGCGAAGAAGATGGTGGAGAAAGATATCCCATTCTCAGTCGTGTTCACAACGGACGAAGAGATCACCATGGCCGGAGCTGAGAAAGTCGCCGGTGAGCCCGAGATAGTGAACGCCCCAGCGGTGGTAGTCTGCGAACCGACGGACGGTCTCGTGGTCACTCAGGAAAAAGGTGTGTACCAGTTCGAGATCAAAACCACCGGCAAGAACGCCCACGCCAGCATGCCGGAGAAGGGTGAGAACGCTATCGTAAAGATGCTGCCGATACTGAATAAGCTCAACCTTAAGAACAACATCCCAGCAGATAAGGACGAACTCACCTGCTGTGTAGACGTTATCAAGGGAGGGGATGCCACCAATGTGATACCTGATGAATGTAAAGCAGAAGTAGATGTGAGGTTCCCCGAAATCTTCAACAAAGAATTACTCCAGAAGTACCTTTTCGACCCCATCGATGAAGATTACGATATAAGAGAGATACAATATCTAGACCCGGTAAAATTGGACCAGAACATGGACTGCGTTAAAAAAATTCTCGAGATGGCGGATACAGAAACATGGGCGGTACCCTACGGCACCGAGATGGTGATGTTCTACCAGGAAAACCCCAACACGTTCATCTTCGGACCGGGACAGGTGGACATGGCTCATAAGCCCGATGAATGGATCGAGATCCCGGCTCTGGTCGAATTCGTTGATCACTACGTGGATTGCGCGGAGCTTATGGTCCGGTGAAAATATTGAGATGCATATTCGTTTCCGACCTCCACGGGAAAAAAGATCGGTACGAAAAGCTGGTCGAAGTCATCCGAGATGAAAAGCCGGACGCCGTGTTCATCGGGGGCGACATACTGCCTGGCTTTATCAGAAGTAAGAAGAAATTGGAGAAGTTTTTGGACGAGTATTTGTTCACCCCCTTATCCGAGATCAGAGAAGCTTCAGATCGTGATATCAGATGCTTCATCATAATGGGTAACGACGATCCAAGGAAATTCGAACAGATATTATTTGAAGCCGATGAAAAGGGGATGGTGGATTACATCAATCAAAGATGTGTGAATTATGATGATATAGACATCTGCGGCTACAGTTTCGTCCCTCCAACACCATTTCAACTGAAGGACTGGGAGAAGTACGACGTGTCGAGATTTACTGATGTAGGTGCGGTTTCTCCGGAAAGTGGAACTAGAACAGTAGATGTCCCGGAGAACAAGATCCGACATTCAACCATAAAAGATGACCTTGATGAGTTAGCACACCTGACTGGATCTGATAAAACCATCTACTTGTTCCATGCCCCTCCTTACGAAACTAATCTAGATAGAGCAGACCTTGACGGAAAAAAAGTCCAGCACGTTGAGATGGACGTTCATGTTGGCAGCATAGCTATCAAAAGGTTCATCGAGGAAAAACAACCTCTCTTGACCCTCCACGGCCACGTTCACGAGACCGTTGAACTTACAGGAAAATGGAAAGATATGATAGGTGAAACATTATCTATTACCGGAGTCAGCAGCGGGGAAGAGCTCGCACTGATCAGATTCGATACTGATGATATAATGGAAGCTTCCAGGGAGTTAATATGATATCTTTATCTCTCTCTATTGTCTATATTCATCTCTGATATCTTTATCAATCTCTTATATCTATCTCGGTGGCAGAGCGGTATCTAGAATTTATATGTGAAGCCCACGAGTTGTTCTTCTCGATATCCTCGTCGGTCACGTAGTGTACATCCAATATCTCGTTGAGCTCGATATCTGTCCTTTCTTCGTTCTCCTTCACGAGTTTTTTATCCCACCTGCTGAACCAGTTCTCGAGTTTATCTTTTTGCTCCTGACTACCCGAAAAATGAACTATCAGGTCTATATCACTTCTCGGTCTAGCGGTAGCTTCTTTAGTACTCCCAACAACATAAAACCCTTCGACACCGTACAGGTCGGGATCAAGATCTTCAGCCATCTCCTCGACCTTGTTCATCCTCCATTCCCAGTGATCCGGGGATTTCAGATATGCAAGTGCTTCGTTAGCTTCACCGTCCATCACTATCGATAGGGTCCCACCATAGCTTATATCACTTACATCCACCAACCGGACGATATCTTCGAAGTCTTCTTCATCAGGTAAGAAATCGGTCAGATGGTTCTCCGACATGTTCAGCAGTTCTTCGTTGAATATGTTTTTCTCTTCATCTGGATACAGTGGAATATATTTGATATTTCCTTCAACAAGATCCTGGAAGAAATGGGTACCGAAGGAAAGTTCCGGCAGATAGTCACCTTTCTCTTTGGCGATCTCCACCAGTAATGAAGTGTTGTTGATGTCCCGGTATTTTACAGGTACACCTAACTGTATATCTCCCCTGCTCCCCCACCTACCGGGTCCCATCAGGATGAATTTTTTAGAGGGTAGTTCGCTGTTGAGATCTCCCACGATCCTTGCGACTTTACGCATCTTCTCCCTGCTGTCCAGGTTACCGTATCCCCCCGGCGATACATAAACGACGTATTTTATATTCTCGATATTTCCCGTCGTTACATACTTGTGCGCCGAGAACAGTTTACGGTTCTCTTTGATATCCATGGGGACCGGTTTACGCTCGATCTCCTGAGTTTGACTCTGGGGCCTGCACTGCAGTACATAAAGTTTGTCACCGTCACATGCGAATTCCACATCTACGGGTGTCCCTATCTCATCCTCCAATATACGGAGTATCTTTTTCATCTTGGGGAGGAAACCATTGTTATCGAAGAGCTTGTCGAATGTGATCACTATATCTTCATTCTTCGGATCGAACAACATCTTCTTGGGCTTTTTTAGATTTCCGTTCTCGTAGATGGAGACTATCTTATCGAGTTCATCGATCTCTTCTCCGTATTCTTTGAACACGTCGACAGCATCTACGGTTTCGATAGCGCCGGATCTTAGGTTGATCACGTCCATGTACCTGGGTGAATATTTGATCTGCTCTTCCACCATGGTGTTGACACGCAGCTCGGGTCTGTTCGGTGAGATCAAGATAGGATAATCGTTTCCGACCCTGTCCACGGCTCTAGTCCCCAGTCCAGGGACAAGCCGTATGATACCGTCATCCCTCTTGATCCTGGGCGACCATCTGAATTCGTTCTTGCTGAAAGCAACTCCCGCGTAGGCCGGGAAATAATAGGGCCCCACTCTGTTACCAACGACTTCCTGGATCAGGATGCCCATCTCCTCACTGAAATCCAGCATACCCCTCTCTCTTCTGTATTCGATGGGGTCTGGACCGAAGGTGGACGCGTAGACTTCAGTCATAGCATTCGTGAGTTGATTCAGCCTCTCCTCTTCCGTACCCGTATTGGGCAGGAACAGGCTCTTGTACTTGCCCGAAAAAGCCGCTCCGAAACTGTCTTCTAACAGGCTCGATGATCTCACGATTATCGGATTATCGTCGATATCTCGAAGTATCTTCCTCAAGTTCTCTACTATCTCCGATGGGATGACTGCGTTCTTCATTATCTGTTCCAGGAACGGTTGTTCCTGTCGTATGTCGTTAGGGTTCAAATATTTGATATGGAAGACCTCGTCAAGGTCGTTGTAATGTATTATGTCAAGCATGGTGTCCGATGTCACGTACCAGCTTTTTGGAAATTTGATGTTCTTCAACTCTTCGTCTTTATCCATCTCTCTTTCCAGGATGTTCTGAGCGAGATAGACACCGGACGTTTTACCACCCAACTTTCCTGCACCCTGGGCGGGACCCACCACGTGTTTAAGCAGCGGTAGGAAATCTTTTACTTCGATGTACCTTTTAGCGATGTTGATATAATCCAACCGGTCAGTGAAGAACCTCTGGATGAGTGCGGTCCTTATCGCCATCTGGTCTTCGGGGGACAAAGCGGTTTCAGAGTCGGGTTTGTCATAGAAGCGGTTCAACTCATCGGTTATCTCCACCAACGGCGTACCTTTCTTCTGGGATGCTAATAGAAGTGGCCTAGCTTTATCTTCTTTCAGCCACCTATGGAACAGATCCGATATCTCTTTCGGTTTCAAACTCTCTCTAGCTATCTCGAAAACCTCTTTTTGAACAATTTTTAAAGACTGGAGATCCTGCTTCGGGTTGGGCATGTTGATACCGCACCATTCCGGTATGCCTGAGTCGGTATTGACCGGACAAACATCGGAGAGGAGCGCGTTGATCTTTTCGTTCTCGTGGCGGTAAAGATAATACACCATCTTTCTGGTCATACGGAGAAGGGTCCTAGGATCCGTCTTCATCAACAGATCGATTATGACCTCCCAATCCTGTTTCTCTTCGGTTATGACATCTTTACCTTCGGTTGTGACCTCCTTTCTCTTTTTGGCCAATTCCTCTTTGATCCGTCTTTCTTCGATGAATCTACCCAAAAGTTCGGATATGGCGTTTATCAATCTCCTCTCTTCGATCAGGAAAGGTCCTTCGTCCTCTTCCGGCCTTTCCTCCAGATAGCAAACTTCTAGAGAACCAACCACTTCTCCCTCCACCTCTATTACGCTCTGCTGTTTCCAATCTGTATCTTCGTAATTATCCGTTTTGAATTCGTCTCCCTCTACGACTATCCTGGCGCATGCTATCTCTTCGTGCTGCCATGACGGCGGCAAGAGATCGACGATCTTCTGGAGAGCCTGATTGAGAGTTAAAGAACTGTCTTTGACTATCTCAGATATGCCGTAAAAGCAGTTGAGCTCTTTGACCCTCTCCTTCAATTGAGCAATCTCTCTCTTTTTCTCCGGTAATCGATCCTCGATATCTTGTTTATCTTCCGCTTCTAAGTCTTCGTCCATGATATTTACTCCCGCTTTACTCGCTCTATCATTCACACATCCCCTTCGTCGTCCACATTATTAGATTTTTTGATTATCACACCTTTCCCCCCTCTACCGTCTATCCTCACTTCCAGCGGTTCTTCTGTGCTGACGTGCTTTATAAATTCCAACTCATATTCTAAGTCTTGAGAATCTAACCACTCCCAATCAACTCCATCCTTTCCTTTATCAGTGATGAAGTAACCCGCCCTTGAAGAGATCATGTCGTGGAAGAAATGTGAGCCCTGGGACGGTTCTATCCGCCTTCCTTCTGTCGGTGTTTCGATGATGACCTTCGCTCCTGCGATATCACTCCAGATCACTGGAATCCCCAGCCATCTGTCGGAGCTGCCCCATCTACCCGGACCTATCAGTACGTAGGGTCTGTTCTTTTCCATCAATCTTGAATTGATCTTCTTTATCTGCCCCACAGCATCCTGGCTGTTCTTCATCTCGAAAGAATCTTTTTTTATGTAAACAACGTCCCTGATACCTTCGATGACGCCGTTACCAAGGGCATCATCGCTGAAACAGAGCAGTTCATCTTGTGAATATTCGCCCCTCTCGATCTCGACGAAGCTTTCATCCGATATCATACTCCTTACCTGGAGCACAACGAGTTCAGAAGGCTCCCCTTTCTCCTTGTTGATATTGATTGCGAATTCTATCTCAACGGGATAACCTAGTGAGATCTCGCTCACCTTCAAAAGCATCTTTAGGGCTTTGGCAACGGGTAAAGAACTGTACTTGATGAGCGGAGCGAAATCCACGACCCGGTATCCTTTACGATTGATCCCGGGATAGAGCCTATCGTCTTGCGGCGAGTAAGTGGAAGCCACCTTGTCAAGCACACCGTGTTTTTCTGCTTTATCCAGGTCCAATTTTACCAGCGATGTTTCCTCATCTTTTTTTATTGACCTATAAACCGATTCAAGGTCTATCGCATAGAATTCTGTTTGAGAATCTTTCATAAAATCTTTTGGCGTTCCTGACAACGGCGCATCCGGATGTTCTGGACAGAAGCAGAACGTATTGCCCCCTTCCACTATCGACTTGCCCAGACCGAGTGCCAGATAAACTATACCATCCTCCGGTTTGCAGTTCCCTGATGGGTAATGATTATGGGATTTAGCCACCCCCGAGATGGTCGGGTAGAAATATTTCCCGTGTTTATCCCCGATAACCTCCTGTAAGATAACTCCCATCTTCTCGTCGCCTAATTTTTTAGGGGTCGAAGCCAGGTAATTCCGAGCTCTTTCGAAAAATGTCGAGGAATAGACCTGCTTTATTGCGTTGGTCACCTCTTTGAACCTGAGATCGGTCTCCCACGACTCGTTAGGGAGGAACATGGACGAATAGATACCCGCGAAGGGCTGAGTCATGGAATCCTCCAGAACTCCTGAAGACCGAACTATCAGCGGTTTCCTGGTATCGCTGACGAAAGAACGCAGGTCTCCAAGCACCGTCGGGGGTAAAGACGAATCCATGAACTTCGACGATATCCTTTCGTCTGATATATCTTCGATACCGTTGGATAATAACTCGTTATCTTCTAGAAACGAATCATAGACCTCGGTAGATAGGATGATCGTACGGGGTATGGTAATCCTGAGTCCTTCGAACATATCTTCGTTCACGTATTCGGAGAGCATCTTCGCTGTGAACGCCAACCCTCTAGCCTTCCCTCCCAATGCACCCTTTCCGATGCGGCTCAATTTGATGTACGGGTTGTATTCCCTCCGTTTGAAGCTGGAAACGGTCCCCTTGTGTACCGTATAGCGGTGCTCTTCCATCACGTTCATCGCGGTATCTTTGATCTCAGAAGGATCATCAAGCCCTTCGACGGCGGCTTCCAACTCTTCGGCAAGTTCGGATTCGGCCCGAGCTTTCAACCATCTATACACACCCCCCTCTCTCAGGGTGTTTACGAAAGCTCCTGGATCGATGTTCCACAGTTTTTTTTCAAGATCTTCTAGAGAGTTGATCTCCGCCGACGGCATCCCCTCTTCTTTCTCGATGATCAGTTTTTCCGGACCTATGACATCTTCAACAAAATCCTTTATAACCGTATTGAGAGCGGTCTCTTTTTTGAGGACGAAATCTATATCGCTCCCTTCAGGGATATCTTCGATGGGTTCTGAGGATTGAACCAAGATGGGGATCTCGTCGTATCTTTCCCTGACTTCCAAGGCGAATTTAAGGCCCGTTTTTTCATCCTCTTCGCCGCGTTGTTTGTGAAGGTGATTATCAGTGATCATACAGGCGAGCCTTTCCTGGTACTCCTCGAAAAGAGACCTCCCCTCTTCAAGGTCGTGGGCCAGAAGTAAAAAAGGACGGCTCCACTTCCTGTTGAGTTTGACCTCTCTAGGAAGGTCTTCGTTCATCATGGAATCGGTATGGCTCCATATCTCTTCGTAGATCAAAGGAAAATAGGATGAGTAGTATTGGATGGAATCCTCTATCAAAAGGATGCCTTTAGCCTCTTCAGAAAAGACCTCTTCCTGGAGGTTCTTCTTATCTTCGATATATTGTATTATACTCAGTATTATCTTCCCGTCCCCGTTCCATGTGAAAACTTCGTCGATGGTGTCTCCTTCGTTCTCCCCTGAGATATCCTCTAATCTATCCGTGTCGTTACCCAAAAGAACAACGGGCACCTCTGGATAGTCTTGCTTTACCGAACGGCTGAATTCGATGATGTCCATCTCTTCTAAGCCGTTGAATATCAACAAAAGATCGATAGATGTATTTTCCAGCAGTTCCATACATTCGTCAGATGTCTCCACCTGCGTGATGTTGGGTATACCCGCATCTAACCTGTTCGTAAAAGTTTCTTCCATCAATTCGTTGAGACGACCTCCTTCTTCGATGAGAAAATAGTCAAAGGAGGAGGATACCATGAGCACGTTCTTGATAGAGAACGCACCCATGTACCCTTGCAGGTTGTAGAGATCTCCTTCGTCTTTATCCGGGAACTTCCCGGTTATGTCTTTGATGATATTCTTTATCTTTTCTTCGCGACCGTTCATCATCTCTCACTTTATATCCGGCCTACACCCAACCGCGTATCTCACACGATTCGGCAACCCTGGATATGGATATCATGTAGGCCGCATCGCGAACCCTGATGTTCTTCCTCTGAGCGAGTTCCCACACTTCGTAAAAAGCGTCGGTCAGTTTGTTGTCCAGTTTACCCAGGACTTCTTCCTTCGGCCAGTAATAATTTTGATTGTTCTGGACCTGTTCGAAGTAACTGCAAACGACACCTCCTGCGTTCGCTAAGAAATCCGGTATCACCGTTATGCCTCTTTCTTCGAGCATATCGTCGGCTTCTGGAGTGATCGGCCCGTTAGCACCTGAGATGATGATCTTCACAGTATCACTTATGTCGTTGACGTTGTCCTCGGTGATGGCGTTCTCTAGAGCTGCTGGTATCAGTATATCAACATCGTGTTTCAACCAATCTCCACCTTTCTCACGTTGATATCCGAGTTCTTCAGCTTTTTTCTTGTCTACGGATCCGAATCTATCAGTTATAGAACGGAGTTCTTTCAGATCGATACCGTCCTCTCTGTAGAAGCTATAAGCGCACTTGTCCTTTTGGCACCAAGACGAAACTGAAACCGTTGTACCTCCGTACTTATCGAACAGTTCGACTGCATATTGAGCTACGTTACCGAAGCCCTGAACCGAAGCGGTCATCTCTTCTATATCCAAGTCCATCTCTTTCAGGACCTCTCTCAGGATGTATATGACCCCGTATCCAGTAGCTTCCGTACGTCCCAAGGAGCCGCCGTGTCCAACCGGTTTACCTGTGATGACTCCTGGATATTTTCCACCTTCTATCTGTTCGTACTCGTCCATCATCCAAAGCATGTGCTGTGGTGTCGTCATAACGTCCGGAGCTGGAACGTCCTGTACGGGTCCGATGTTCTTAGATATCTGCCTGACCCATCCCCTGCACAGATTTTCCTGTTCTCTATCTGAAAGGTCATGAGGATCACAGATTACGCCACCCTTTCCCCCGCCTAGAGGTATATTAGCAACAGCTGTTTTCCATGTCATCCACATCGCTAGGGCACGAACGGTACTGATAGTTTCTTGAGGATGGAATCTTATGCCTCCCTTGCACGGCCCTCTTGCATCGTTGTGCTGGACTCTGAAACCCTCAAAAACCTTTGTTGATCCGTCATCCATCTTCACGGGTATATTGAAGTGATATTCCCTGATCGGGTTC
>JBNJFO010000030.1:0-12651 GCA_051746905.1 Thermoplasmatota archaeon | reverse complement strand
ACTCAGACCTTCTATCCCCCCTTCTCTGAACTCGATAAGATCCCTTATACCGTTGTTCAACATATTCAGGAAGTAACCCCTCATGGCTTCGATCTTTTCGTCTCTAGAGGCATCAGCGAGCTCTTTGTGTTTGAAACCTCCCGGCCCCACTATCTCTGCTATGGTCCCCTCGGGTACTTCCTTAACGACTGAATCCGCCGAATGTATATGAGCATCATAAAGAGTGGGGATCACCACGGCTTGTTCACCAGAATCTCCACCTTCCTCGAAGTCTACGACTTTTCTTCTACCCGATATATATTCAACGTTTATCTCGGCCTGGATGAAGCCGTCTTCGGTTAGGAATGGCCCTGAGTAGGTTCGCATGGTTGGTTTATGTGATCCATTTATTATTAAACTTTGCTAAATAATCAAATGATAATCTGATCAATACTCTGAACTATATTCAGAAAATAATGATGTCGCTGCAAAATACTATCGTATTTTCTTTGCTTTCAAATCTATTCGCTCTCGCTTATAGATATTGAAAACGCCGAGAGGGGGACGAGCTAAGCTATGCTTAGCGATATAGAGGAATATCTCATATTCCACGAATTTTCGAATCGCTCTCGAGGCGTGAGTGATTAAAATGAACGAACATCACAGAATCAGAGATCCTATTTACTTTTTCGTTTTTCACAAAGTTCAAAACAAAAAAGCGCCGAGAGAGGGATTCGAACCCCCGAGGTGCAGAGCACCACGAGCTATTAGGTCCCTAAGTGGGATCTCCAAGCTCGCGCCTTACCAGACTGAGCTATCTCGGCAATTGATTACGTTTGGCGAGATCTAGAGGAATTCTACGTTCCTCGAATCTCTGCATGTTGAGTCCGTCAGGACGAAACATAAGTGGACGGTAGTCCAGGGCATGTGGTGGGTCACTACCCAGCATATAAGGGGAATTTTAGTCCCCGACTTTTGTATTGATATCTCTCGCGCCTTCCAGACTGCCTGAGCGACAGCGAAAGGTTAGGTGGAACAAGGTTCCAGCGTGAGCTATCTCGGCAATTGATTACGTTTGGCGAGATCTAGAGGAATTCTATGTTCCTCGAATCTCGGCAATGGAATAGATTTAGTGGGATTTATAGTAAATCCTGGGTTATAGACATCTTGGCATGTTGGTCAGTTACAAATCAATCGATTAGAGATTGAAAGTAGTATATAATTCATTTCCATTTTTTAGGGTATTTTCCCGAGGGATGGAACACCCTGGAATTATTGACCGCCATCCCGTGATCTTTCTCGACTATCTCCTGAGCATCCAATACCGCTTCTCCCACTGCCAACCCTTCGCCTTTCTTGGAGAAGATACTGACGGTATCGCCTGCCTCGAATACGTCCATCTCGAGGATACCCGGAACCGCTAAACCGGCCCCCTCTAGAACCGCTCCCGCGGCGGTATCTTTGACAGTTATCTTGGGGTACAATCTTAACGCTTCTTCATAAGGTATCAGCATATCTTTGAATCCATCTCCTTCACCCTTCTTCCACATCTCGTAAGCATCCTTAACATCCTGCAGATGATAGCTCTCATCCTCTTCAAAACCCCCTGCCTTAGTTCTGCGAAGTTCGGTCATATTCCCACCTACGCCTAAGCTTTTACCGATATCTTTACAGAGGGTCCTGATATAAGTTCCAGATTCGCATCTCACTCTCAGAAGATAATCCCTGCGATGGTGGTCTAAGATCTCTATCTCGTAGATCTCTCTCTTCCTCCTCTCCCTCTTCACAGATGAACGGACTGGCGGCATCTGAAAGACCTCGCCCTTATATTCTCCCACTACCCTCTTAACATCTTCAAATCCTACGTTGCTGTGGAATCTCATAGCCGCTATATACTCCTTTGAAGTTACGTGTAACAGATCGACCACTCTAACTGAATATCCCAGCCCCACAGGTAACACACCGGTTGCATTCGGATCCAAGGTCCCGCTGTGTCCGGTCTTCACTCCGAACAATTTCTTCACCCATGTAACATATTGATGACTCGTCGGACCGTCCGGTTTGTCCAGTATCACCAAAGATCTCTTCAACGCATCCTCCACATCCCTCTCGTGAGGATATTCGCCCCATTTGGATATGGTGGTATCCTGCTCTCTAGTCAAGCTCATCCTTCAAACCCTCCATTAATACATCAACGACCTCTTCAGGGGAA
Organism: Thermoplasmatota archaeon; assembly: GCA_051746905.1. Classification (GTDB taxonomy): domain Archaea; phylum Thermoplasmatota; class Thermoplasmata; order Halarchaeoplasmatales; family Halarchaeoplasmataceae; genus CAZFVW01. The sequence continues at coordinate 10,460 of JBNJFO010000030.1, read as the reverse complement.
TTTTCGCCCGAATCGATTATCAGGTCATAGATAGATCTATCAGCCATATCTATTCCGTAGTATTCCATATATCGCTTCCTTTCGCTTTTCTCCCTTCTCTCTACCTTTTCCTCGATCTCAGACAACGGTTCTCCTTCTCTCTCGGATATCCGTTTCACCCTTATTGCCTCATCGGCATGTATCCAAACCTTGAATGCGTCCTTCTTCGACTCTGATAGAAGATGTCCCGTCAATCTCCCCTCCATTATCTTCCCGCCTTCAGCCATCTTGATCACTCGGTCATCCAACTCTCTATCTATACTCTCATCGCCCTCCGCGATATCTCCGAATCTCTCGAGAGACACCCCTCGCTCTGAAGCCATCGTTCTGAATATCTCACCTGTAGAAACTACATCCATCCCCGTCCTCTCTGCTAAAAGGTTCGCTGTCGTAGAAGTTCCACTGCCTGGTAGACCACTGATAGTTACGATGATTTCATCATAGTCTTCTATTCCTGTGAAGACTCTCCCTCCTTAAGTTTCCTTTTGAACTCGAACATGTTGAGACTGACCTTCAATAACTGGCCCAGAGGTACAGATATCAGCATGTATACGCCGATCCACTGTGGGAAAGGCATGAAACACCCCTGGATCATGGGCTGAGTTAAGTCCGCGTTAAGCTGCCATGGGACTGAAAAAGCCGTGTTGGGTAAACTGTCAACAAAGGTCCATATCCATCCGAATATAGATATGATCACGATCATGGTGACAGCCATGGATTTCATCTGAGGTTTCATGGTCTTCATAGACATCTTGGATACTTCCGGCTGCATCTTCTCCAGTTTCTTGACCTTGGTAGTCTGGTTGGCCATCTTGGCCTCTCTCAATTCTTTCTGGAATTCCGATGTCTTTTTCTGGATCTCCGCCATCTCGATCCAATCCATGAAAAAATCTCGAACTACAGTGGAAAATGATATCATCATCACTCCTGCACAGATCAATGTCAAAACGGGGTAGTTACCATCGAAACCTATCAAGGGGTAGAGAACTGTTCCCAATATCCCTCCGAGTGTGAACCTCAGATCGGGATCGAATATCACCATTATGGCTATAACACCTAAAAAGATATAGACGAATCTCCTCATACTGAACAAGGGTTTCGTGGACCCGGATGGGGCCTGCTCTTCAACTTCTTCTATCTCTTCTTCTATATCTTCATCAGTCAAATGCTTCTACCTCTTTTGAGTTTAAATATATCGACTCTTCGAGCTTCACTGGCTGCCGAAGAAGTCTCTCAATACCGGATGCATCTCCATCATCTGTTCTTTTCCGATCTGTTCATACAGTTGAGTCAGTATACTCACGGCCAAGAACAAACTGGTACCGCTGGTATTACCAACAGTCCCCAGCATGTTAGCTATAGCTGCTAGGGCACCGATGAAGAAACCGCTGAAATTCGTGATGGTCGGGATATACCTCTCCAAAACCTTCCTGAGAACACGTGGATCTCTCCTGAATCCCGGTATCTGCATACCGCTGCTCTGGATCTGCTCAGCTACTGATTTTGCATCCATGTTGGTAGTCTTGATCCAGAAATTAGCGAAAAGTACTGAGAAGGTTGTCATGAAAATAAAATGACATACCACGTGACCTATGACCTGTAACTTACTGTAAGTGAAAGAAACTCCTTCAGGACTGAGGGCTTCTGCATATCTATCAGATATCAACGGTAGCAACCAATCCTGGAGCCCGTTTACATTTGATATGTACCATGCACCTCCTGCTATAGGTTCCGTACTCCCAGGTTGGTACATACCTATCCACCATTGATGCCCTAGAAGGGGGAAATTCTGGAAAGTTGGGTTGGTATAAAACAACATAGCAAATAGATTTATGTTCGCCAGTAAAGCCGAAACAAGGATTACTGGAAGAACAGAAGCATATATCAATTTTAGTGGATAACGTCCTCTAGCACCTCTAGCTCTACCGTGTGAAAGCGGAAGTTCTATCCTAGATGACTGAACGTAGGCTACTATAAGGAAAATCAATATAGTGCTCACTAATGCGATAAGGGGATTAGGATTTTGAAGTAGGATCGCTTCGACGCCTCCTGAAGCGAGTTCTTGAGCTGAATTATGTTGTATCAAATAGATCGTCTTAGGGATTGAACCTACGGGTATGTTGTTCGTAGCGTTCGGCGATGGAACCCAGTTGAATGTGCCTGTGAACATGGCTTGAGCTACGCCCGCTACGATGAAAAGGCTGATACCGCTGCCGATCCCCCACTTGGATATCACCTCGTCCATCAGGAATATCAGATAACCGCCTATGGCGATCTGTGTAACTATCAATATCCGTGCCAATAAAAGGCCGTGTCCCGCTAAGAATCCTCCGAGTATATCTATGAATGCTCCACCTGGTTCTAGGTATCCAAAGGCCTGTGGAACTGCCTGGACGAATATCATCACTATAACTAAGAATTTCTGTGTGTTCTGGTATAGTGCCTTGTCCTTTTCGTTATCTCTGATATCCAGGTTTATTATCTCAGCTCCCTGGAATAGCTGCATCATGATAGAAGCGTTCACTATAGGAGATATACCGAGATGGACGATAGAACCTGAGGACCCTGCAAATATCGCCCTGAATTGAGCGAAAAGGTCCATGGTTTTCTCTGGATCTAAGCCATAAACCGTAACGTTCGTCATTATGAAATAAATGACCAAGATCAGTGCGGTCCACATTATCTTTCTTTTAAAATGTACATGCCCCTCCGGTTTCTTGACCGCCGGCATGCGATCAACGAGGGGTTTCAATTTGTACAGTAGACTCTTTTTCTCTTCAGCCATCTCAAATTCTCTCCTGTTCTATCCTGTTTTTATTCTTTTTCTTCTGTAATGACTTCTCCTCCAGCAGACTCGACCTTACTCACAGCCTTGTCGCTCGAGGAATCAACTTTGATCTTCATCTGTTTGCGAGGTTTTCCCTTCGCCAACAACTTATCGTAACCCGCTCCGCTGAGATCTACCTCATAAAGAGAGCCTTCCTTTGAAGCGAATCCCTGCTCTACGAAGGAATCAAGGTGTTCTTCCACCTGGTATATGTTGATCACTTCTGCTTCTTCGACCAATTTTTGAGGGCGAGTAAATCCCTTGGGTCCGAAATAGTGTGGATCTTCCTTGGCAAGTTTGGTCCACTTGTGCTTGTTTAATCCAGCGTTACCTCTGCCGCCGCGTTCACCTGCGCCTCTACCGTTCTTCGTACCTCGTCCGTGTCGCCTTGATCCTCTGAATTTCTTCTTTCTTTTTTTGCCCATTCTATCACTCGTCCTTTATTTCTGGCCCTAACATCTTGGATAAAAGCGAGTTGATCTCTTTTCCACGATACCCCAAAGAACCACCAGTATTATAAGGTTTTTTCACTCCTTTATAACCACCACGAGGGGGATGTAGTCTGAACAGATTTTTCAACCCGTCTATGTCAGATATCTCCGCTTCACCGTTTACGACGGCTTCAGCGAATTCAGATACTGACTCGTGATCCGATCTTTCTGATACCAGTTCATCGGTCAAACCGCCTTCTATGGAAGCTCTGTGTTTCAGCATCTCCTCTAATGTTTCACTATCCAGTTCTCCCCATGTCACGAGATCTTTTATCTTCTTCAAAGATGGTTGTATCTCATCTTCGTTTGTGAAGACTCTACAATGATTAACCTTTCTCAGATTGTTGAATTTTAATACGTTCTCCAGAGTGGCTTTCTTCTTAGCGGGGCTCCTTATCCTCAGTACAGCATAGGTCATTTACTGCCCTCCTTTTGCTTTGATTTTCCGACAGTGCCTTCTATGATCCCGAGTTCTTGAGCCATATCGTGTCTTAGACGCATCTCTGCGACAACCTCTAGTGCGTTGAATACCGCGTGAGCGTAGTTTATGGTCGTACGTGTGTGACCCTTAGAAAATGCCCAGATATCCTCGATACCTGCTGATTTCAGTATGGATTTCGCAGTATCTCCTGCAGCCAGTCCTATACCGCTAGGTGCTGGTTTTAGAGTTATCGAAACGGAACCCGCTTTACCGGTAACCTTGAAAGGCACGGTATGAGGTGTTCCACAGCCGCATTCCCAGGAACCACAGCCTCTGCGTATCCTGATCATGTTCAACTTTGCATTATCGATGGCCTTCCTTATGGTAGGCCCTACTTCTCCACCCTTGCATATTCCGAGACCGACGAATCCGTCACGGTTACCAACAACGGTTGTGACGGTGAATTTTACTCTTCGCCCAGAATCGGTCATCCTCTGGACCATGTTCACATCGAGAACATCGTCGAAAAGATTTGGGAATAAAGCATCTACTATTTCGGGTTCTCTTAAAGGTAGTCTGGTATCCAAGGCTTCATCCATATTGGTCACTTCGCCTCTTTTTACCATCCTGCCCAATCTTGTTTTAGGTTCCCAACCGCGCATCATAATTCCTCCAGTTTGTTCTTAACATCTTCGAATTGTTTTACGATCTCGTCTCCGATATGTGCTCCTTTGACTCTATCTTCTTCTGGAAGTATACCCGGATCGTGTGGGATATCTACTCCCGCGTCGACAAGGCCGTTGAGTGCTGAAAAGCATCTGCATCCTTTGTGCGGTTCGTTCAAACCGATATCAAGTACGGCTTCATCGATCCCTTCTTTTATGGCTTTCTTTCCGGCTAGATAACCGACCAGATAAGCGCTCGGGATATTCCTACCGTGACCTGTCCATCCGTACTCTTCTAGATGGTTGCTGTTGGCCTCGGTTATTATTTCGTCTCCCACGGGATCGTAATCTATTATCTGAACATTTACAGACCTGTTTGTAAGTCTGACTACGGCTCGCGGTTTCCCGGATTTTAGAAGAGCTAACCTCTGCCTGTAATCCGTCCTACCTTCGAGCCTTCGTTTCAATTTCATCCTGTATCTTGGTCCTTCTCCCATGTTATCAGTTCTCCGGTGATTCGTAATCTTCATCGATTATTTCTTCCATCTTCAGGTGAAGAAGAAGATCTGACCTGTCTTTGAACGTGCCACCTTTCGCCTTGTTGTAAAATTCCCTATAAGTAGATTTGTCCATGTGCCCCTCGTCTCTAAGATGCTTCAACTCCCGCCTTATGGAACGGATCCTCTTGATCCAGTCCTTCTTGGAGGGGTTCCTAGCTCCTTTCTTACCTTTACGTTTTCCGTATCCGCTTCGCCGACCTTTCTTCTTCTGCTCCTTGACGAACCTGTGCCTCCCCTTTGAATTGCCCTTGACCGGCTTCTTCTTGATGACATCATTGCTGATCAATGTCTCTATCTCTTCTCTAGTGATGGCCTCCACTACTTCGTCCAGCATGGTGTCGTCTATCCACACCCTGTTCTCGCCGCACTTGAGTATATCGGCCGCCAATCTTTTTTGATATTTTACATCCATGATCGTCACCTTATGATTTGTTAAGCACTCTCAATTCCATATCTTCTGCCTTCGTTTCGATATCTATCCGTTTTCGCATCCCGACGCCGTGGGCTATCCTTACCGCCTGCTTTTCGGGGTCCAAACCTTCAAGATCATCTACGTTGTGAACAAGAACTTCTTCGAATCCGGAGGGGTGTAATCCTCTCACTTCTGACGGTGACCTAAAGCCTATCGAAGCTTTAGGGGGTCTGTATTTCCAGTTCTGTCTCGCCTTGGAATGCGTACCCCTGGGTCTTCTCCAAGTATCCTTGTCCAGCTTTTTATATCGGAACCACTCCTGTCTAGAAAAATTCGGTTTCTTCTCCTTCAACTTCTTTCTCTTCCTGAGGAGTTCTTTAGTTTCCTCGTCCAAGGAGGGCTTCTTCTTTACCTGATATCCTTCATCTTCTTCATCTGCCATCATAACCACCTACTTTTCTAGATGGGGGTCCCATCCTTCTCTATCAAATATATACCGTCCTGAAATACTCTGGGATCTGTATTCTTTATCCTCGTGATCATCTCTATATTGGCTGCACTCTGTGCAACGTCTTCCCTGTTCGGTCCAGTGACGGTTATCTCATCGCTCTGAATGTTAGCTTTGGTCTCTCCGACCAATCTGGCTTTACGGGGTTTCTTCTCCCCTATGAAATTTTCGATCACTACTTCATCTCCTTCAGATCTCACCTTTACCGGAAAGTGAGAGTATAGTATCTTCAATTTGTATTCGAAATCTTCCTGCACGCCGTCGATCATATTCCTCATGTGGGATGCATATGTACCAAGTAGTGCTTTTTCCCTCTTGGTTGGGTCCTTTACTAACATCGTAACTTCGTCATCTTTTATATCTATGTTGACTCTGATATCTTCGAATTTCTTGACGTTCTTACCGTTCTCTCCTGATACCGTGATCTCGTCACCGTGGCGTTCGACTGTTACCCCAGAAGGGATCTCGATCTTTTCTTCCATCTTCGCTGCTATCGGCATTCTTAACACCTCTCAGTATACATAGGCGATCAATTTGCCTCCGATACCTTGTTCTTTGGCCTCTTGATGGGACATTATCCCGTTATTCGTTGTCATTATCAATACTCCGAAACCCTGTGCGGGTAGGTATCTTGATTCATAACCTTCGATCTCATCGCTCTTAACGGACCAACGGGGTTTGATCACCTGGCATCTGTTTATGCTCCCTATAAGAGATACATCATAAACTCCGCCTTTACCGTTCTCCACGAATTCGAATCTCTCAAGGTATCCGTTCTCCTGCATCACTCTCAGGACTCTACCTATGAGTTTTGAAGCGGGTCTGATCTCGCAATCCAGCTTACCGCTGTGTTCCGCGTTGTTTATCGTCGACAGGGCGTCGTTCAATGGATCATATTTCATAGCTTAACACCTCACGAATATTTCTCAAATCCCAAATCCTCTGCAATCTCTCTAAAACACTGCCTGCAGATATGGAGTCCGTATCTGCGGATGATTCCTCTCTTCCTTCCGCATCTTCTGCACCCCTCTTTTCTTCCAAAGTCCTTTTCTGGTTTCATTCTAGTACCTCCACGCCGAATGCTTTCTCAACAAAATCTATTCCTTCTTCTTTAGTCAACCTGTGCTTATCCGGGATCCTCTTCGGTTGTTTGGATCTCCTCTTGACTCTCTGACCTTTCCGTGCCAGTTCTACTGATATGTCCATACCGAAGATCCCTATGTTTGGATTGTAACTCATATCCTTGAAATCTGTATAATCTGATATTCCAAAGGAGAAATTACCGAATTCGTCGAAACTATCTTCCAATATCAAGTTCTCCTTGACCCAGAAAGCTTCTTTCAAGAACTGATAAGCTTTTGTTCCCCTGAGAGTAACCTTCGAACCTATTGGTGATCCCTCACGGACCTCAAGATCCGCGTTCGTACTTTTAGAGATCGTATCGACTGGTTCTTGACCGGTTATCATGGTTAAGACCTTCCTGGCCTTCCTCAGCTCTTCTCCACCTTTACCTACACCGATATTCACCACACATTTCACGATATGTGGGTTTTTCATGGGATTTTTCTTTTTCATACTATTCCCACCTCGGGTATATTGATGACCGGTTTGTCTTCTCCTATCACGAAGGCGTATTTCTCAACTGTCGAGATGCCTTCTTCAAAATGAACTAAATTTGGCTGCGAACCTCTTACAACTTCGTAATCTTTTACGACCCCTATCTCTCCAACGTGCTTACCGCCAGTGATCAGGACCATACTGCCCTTCTTGAACTTATACGATTCGATAACTTTCTGTTCGGGTATGCTCAATTTGAGCACTTCTTTGGTTCGGTATTCGTTCGGATCATCTATCAAAATGTTCCTGCCGTCATGAAGGTTATACTGCGTGATGCCGTTCTTCACTGTTTTCTTATCGACGATCTTGCACAGTTTCCAACCTTCCTGCTTCTCCTCTACAGGTGACAGGTGTACGTTGCCGTGCTGGTTGAACATCAATCTGTAGTGCTCCTTTATATCAGGGAACGATATGACGTCCATAAGTCCTACTGGGAGGTCTTTACTGGTGACCGACCTACCATCTACTAGGACCTTATCTTCAGCGATTATCCTTTTAGTTTCTCTCTCGTTATCCGCATATCCTAATATATCCCTGATTATCACTATCAGAGGGACGCTTCTCTCGTGCGGATGTGGACCTGGGATCGACTTAGGCGCCCAATGATCTGTTTTTGTAGGGACGCCCCATTTTTCCGTTGGTGCATTGTATCTTTTATTGTGTCTTTTCATGTTTAGCCCTCCTTACTCAAATTTTCTAATTTTTCTTTTCTCCATGGATCCGAAAGATCCAGTTTTGTTATCCTTAAGTTGGAAGGATGGATGCCAAAGGGTTCTTTGGACTCGTCGGCTTTCTGAACGGTCACGTTCTCGACGTAGATCTTCATGTTCCTCCTGTCAACCCTGGCTACTTTATCTATGTGACCTTTGAAAGATCCTCTCATGACTTCGACCTCGTCGCCTTCTTTGACGGGGATACTCCTTGTATCGTATCTGTCCCTCAATTCGCCAGAAAGCGCTGAAGACATGATCTTTCTCTTCTTGTGATGAGGTGCGTTATGATGTTCTTTCCTTTGTTTTCTTCTCTTCTTGCTCATATCATGACCACCTACAATATCATCGAAGCCGTTGCTCCCACTCTCGGCCATCTCTCAGCTGCTTCTCTCGCGACAGGCCCCTTTATCTCAGAGCCCTTGGTGTCGCCGTTCTCTTGAGTAAGGACTACCGCGTTATCCTCGAACTCGACCATGGTGCCATCAGACCTTCTGAACGGCCTTTTCTGCCTTACTATCACGGCTTGACTCAATTCTCTTTTCATCTCAGGAGTTCCTTTGACCACAGAAACTACAACCTGATCCCCTACTCCAGCTTGTGGATATCTACGATGAACTCCGTGATAATTTATAACCGCAACTGCGCGAACTACTTTTGCACCAGTATTGTCAATACAGAGCATCTCGCTTCCGACCTGAAGGCCTTTAGTTTGCCTTCCTGCTACCCCTCTCATCACTCTTCACCTCTTTCTATAACCACGAAGGAAACGCTCTTACTGATCGGGCGGCATTCCATTATCTTCACGTTTTCCCCTTCTTCTACTTCCATACAAGCGGGGAGGTGCGCGGGATAATGGTTCCTCCTTTTTTCGTATCTTTCATACTTTGGAACGTAATTGAAATAATCTTTCCTGACGAGTATCGTCCCGTCCATCTCCACGGACTCTATTACTCCCTTGAGAACCTGACCTCTAACGGACAAGCTCCCGTGGAACGGACAGTTCTTGTCATCACACGTTTTCTCGGGTGTCTTTACGTCCACACCTATATCTATCTCTTCAGCCATTCTATCATCAACCTTACCAATTTAACTTAATCTTTTTATTCTCTCATGAGGGCGATGTGCCAATCTGTTTCCCTTGATAAGAGCATCATAATTTTTAATCTGGACCTTGAAAGTTGCGCCCTTCTTCGGGATCTGTTTTACATCACCGTTCTCTAAACTGATGGTGTTCTTAGTTTCATCTACTACTTTTCCTTCTATCCCGATATATCCTTTGTGAGGTGCATCTGTAACCTCGACGCGGGTTCCTATCAATTCATGGGCATACATGCTTCCGGTCCTATCTCTCATATTATCTTGTCTCCACCGGGAAACCTTTGGATTCCAGGTATTCTTTCACTTTTGAGATATGGTCACCTTGCAGTTCTATCATACCGTTCTTCGTCGTATCACCGGCTGCGCACTTTCCTTTCAGTTCACTGGCGAGCTCATCTATATCGATATCGCTCTCGTCGATACCGTCTATGATGGTCACTTTCTTTCCATATCTCCTTGTATCTAGATACAGCCTGATTTCTTGTTGTTCTCTGGCTATATCTTCACATATACAGATTTCCTTGGGCAATCCACACGTTGGACATACTTCTTCGGGCATCAATTTCCTCCTTTAGTTTCTTCTTCTGGTTCGTTCATAACAGTCAAAATCCTAGCTATATTTTTCCTGATCGCGCGTATCCTTCCAGGGCTCTCTGGTGCACCGCCCATGGCGGCCTGGCCCTTCTCATGGAGAAGTTCATCTCTCAATTCTGCTAGTTTCTCTTCTCTCTCGGATTCGCTCATATTCCTGATCTCCTCTGCTTTGATCAAAGGCATCAGTTATCCTCCTCCTCTGATTCTTCTTTTTCTTCTTCCTGAACCTCTTCAACTTCTTCTGGTTCAGGTTCTTCCTCTTCAGGTTCTTCTGGCTCTTCTTCCTTCTCTGGTTCTGGCTCCGGTTCCTCTTCAACTTGTTCTTCCGCTTCTTCTTCCTTCTCTGGTTCTGGCTCCGGTTCCTCTTCAACTTGTTCTTCCGCTTCTTCTTCCTTCTCTGGTTCAGGTTCTTCCTCTTCAGGTTCTTCTGGCTCTGGTTCCTCTTCAACTTGTTCTTCCGCTTCTTCTTCGTTCTCTGGTTCGGGCTCCGGTTCCTCTTCAGTTTCTTCTGTTTC
>JBNJFO010000029.1:0-12698 GCA_051746905.1 Thermoplasmatota archaeon | reverse complement strand
ACGGCCGCAGAAACCGGCTATACTAATCTGAGAAAATTCTGTTCTTGTTACAGTACCTGTCGAATAAGAGTTGAATATATTACCGTTTGAACTGGTTGAACCGACGAATCCGCCAACTGAATCTCTACCAGATACATCACCTGTTGAGTAAGAATATCTAACTGTTTCTCCTGAATTTGTTCCCATGAGTCCCCCGATACTGGTAGTCCCTGAAACATCTCCCGACGCATGACAGCGCTCTATATTTCCGTAGGATTTTCTGCCAACAAGGCCGCCCACATTGTAAGAAGAAGCCGCGGTATCGACGGTGGTATGTGAATCACTAAGGGTGGATCCGATTTCACGGAAAAATCCTACAAGGCCGCCTACATGATGACCTCCGGATACCTCACCTGTGGAATATAGATTGTAAAAGGTTCCACCTCCCATGCCATATAAACTTCCCGTAAAATTAGCACCGGTGATGTCAACATCTGTAAGTCCAAAGTTCTTTATCTCCGCATCTTCAACGTACCCGAAAAGACCTACATAATCGGTTTTGTTACGGTATATAAACATATCCGAGATCGTAAAGTTGTTACCATCTAGTGATCCAGTGAACCGTGTGGCATCATCTCCAATGGACTCGAATCCCTCGCCACCGTTCCACCCACTGGTCTCACTTGCATCTATATCATTGGCCAGTGCGTAGTGCGCCGTCAGGTTGTCGTTCATCTCCTGTAGCTGGCTCACATTCGTTATGATGTATGGGTCCAATTCGGTCCCCGAGCCTGTTCCGGAAAAACGCGGTTTCACAGGCGTATCGATAAAGGATACATCCTGATCACCACTGGAAGCGGAGGCTTCTACATAATCATACATGTTCGGTATAGCGATGAACAATGATATAACTAGTAAAAAGGCGGTCATCATCGCGAAGGTCTTTTTGACATATTTTGTAGGTTTCATTCTATCATCTCAAGTCGGGTATATTTTCTATTATAAAGGGTTGTGTTAATTAAAAATACAACAAATGATATATACTTTTTTAAATTCATCATATAATAATATATGTTTAGTGATGTATTAACAAAAAATAACATCTAAAATTAAGATGTTTATCTGAGGCTATATTGATAGATATTCTCGATGTTATAATTCCGTTCGATCTAATTACAAACGATATTAGATTACCTACTTCTAATTCCCCAAAAGATCGTCAGCCGTCAACAACGGTATAAGTTCGACATCCGCTTCATCTAGAGCTTCCTTGCCTCCTTCCTGCCTATCCACTACGACTAGAACTTTTTCAACGACCGCTCCGATCTCTCTAAGGACTTCTACAGTTTCAACGGAAGAACCGCCGGTGGTTATCACGTCTTCCACTACTACCACTTTATCCCCTTCTTCGATCTCTCCCTCGATACGTCCAGCGGTGCCGTGACCCTTCGCCTTTTTTCTGATCATGACGTATGGTTTTTTTGTCTCCAGCGAGAGTGCCGCCGCCAAGGGAACAGCACCTAATTCCATCCCGGCTATCCTATCTCCATCCATCTCACCAGCCATCTGTTCAGCGATGGTTTTCAGTATCTCAGGTCTTGTACTAGCAAGCTTGATATCCACGTAGTATTTACTGGTCTTTCCAGAAGTGAGTGTGAACTCACCGTACTTCACCGCGCCGCATCCTTCCAACATCTCTTTCAGATCCATCATATCACCATGGTTCTTTTTTCATCCCAATCTTATAACCCAATATATTAGTTGCCCTGTGCAGGAGAGGGGTTATTATCAAGATTAGAATTAGTGCGTATAGACCCTTCCCGAAGAAGTAGGTCTGGAGTACCCAATCAGGCGATAAAATAAAAGTCACAAGCAGAGAACCGATGACGAAATCGTACTGGTCCATCATGGGTATCGATTCACCTCTCTCCTTTCCAGCCCTTCTTTTGATAAAGCTCGCTCCGATATCACCAAAAAGAGAGCCGAAAGACAGTGAAAATATCACGAGTATAGCACCACAGGAAGCGGGGTACAGATCCAGCGAGCTATCCAATGCGAACGCTATGATTATCCCGATAAGACCGGCTGATAATCCCCCGCCTATCAAACCCCGCCAGGTCTTCCCGTCACCCAATATGCGCTTTCCACTGATCTTTTTACCTCCATCTATAGGTGGTCCTCCTCCGAAGACCACAGCTAGTGAGTTGGCTATCAATGCGGGTATGAACGCGATAACCGCAGCGATAATATTGATTATCATCTGCTCTCCCAAATATGTTCGATATAATTACTCTTTTCCTTTCACGGTGCAAAGGTAAAAGGAGGGGTCAATTCGATTGCGATCTCTATCCTCTCAGCGAGTTTCGAAATACCTCTTTCCCAAAGCTCCTCACCCTTCTCTTCAGACGCTTTTCCCGGGTCCCCTAATACCCCTGTATCTGTCAGTTCATGGGTATCCCAGACGAAATGAAAAGGAGGTTCATGATCGAATTCCATGGTTTCGTGTGGGAACTTAGAACTCTCTTCCGGGATCATCTTTTCCTTCACCAGTTCTCCTCTGTTAGCCATGGATGTAGAGGTCTCGTACTCTCCGGCGTGAACGTCGTTCCGGCTCTCTACTAACTCCTTTTTGCCGGGTTCCATACTCTCACCAGAATCTATGAGAACGAAAAGACCGGTTTCCTTCTTCAGTTTTTTCGCAGCGATATTTATGGTATCCGTATTGCCCCCGTGAGCGTTGTATATGAATAGTTTTTGAAATCCGCTGGATATGATAGATCTGCCGATATCTATGATCATCATCTCCAAAGTTTCGTTCCTTAAAGTGACAGTCCCCGGGAAATACATATGGTGGTGACTCACCCCGTATGGTATCGTAGGCAGTATAGGGGGTTTTGGAGAGGAAAGTTTCTCGACCGCTTTTTCAAGCATGTACCCTGCATCGTATGCGTCGGTATCCAAAGGCAGATGGGGTCCGTGCTGTTCTAGACTCCCGACCGGTAAAAGTGCCGTATCCACCGACTCAGCTCTCTCTTTCAGTTCCCACCGGGTCATCTCGCCCCAAAATATCTTTTCAGCCATATCTAAAGTGAATTCGGCGGTTCGTATAAAACTTTTTACCGCTTCATGTAATAGAGATTTTCATGAAAACTCCAAGAGACGTATTGAACGAGCTCAAGTGGAAGGATGATATGGATCTCGGTTTCGCAGAGGTGTTCTATGTCCATAGGGGTGCTGAGGGAGATTACAAGATCTTGAATGGTGACGAGATCGAAGACTTGGGCAGATCATTCATAAAATTAGAAGACAGCCACATCCCCTACCACAGGGTATTCCAGATAATCTACAAGGGCGAAGTTATCTTCTCTAGAGATAGAGAGTGAATTCTTTACAGCTTCTCAAGAAGATGGTTCATCTTCTCTTGTAATTGATCACTTCGGATAAAGGTGGCTAGGTCGCCTCTGGTCTTTTCAACGAGATCTCTTGCAACGTCCTGCTTGTGTTTCAGGGGAACTATAGCTTTAGGGTAATCGAATCTCATGAGATTGTCTTTTATCATCTCCATCTTTTTCAGATATACTCTAGCCTTCTCTAGATCTCCATCAGTTAAGGCATCTAAAGAGGATCTACGCAGCTCGCCTACTACATCCGCTAGACCCAGTAGATATGAACTCGGTGTTATACCCAATTCCTCCGGTGGATTTGGTTCTTCTCCATCATTTATTTTCCACAAGATATGAGCTTCTGCAAGTTCTTGAAATCCATTCCTCAGAAACCCCGAATGATATAACTCAGGATAATCTTCGACTATACTCTGGATCTTAGAAACCTCTTTCAAAGCTTCGTTCATCTTACCCCTATCGAATGATCCCCTGTGGATCTCCTGGATCATCTGGTGAGAGAGGCGGCGTATGACCCTTGATGATTTCAAAGCCAATTCCCTGACCGTATCTTTATCATCCAGCTTCTCGTCGATATCTTCGATTATCTTTACCATCGATCCCATATTTTCTTCTTCTGTCATTTGGCTCATCCCATTATCTGTTTCATGTGTTCTAATTTTCTCTCGATACTCTCTGGTTTACCGATATCGTGTCTCATATGGATCTTCTTGCCCTTCACATAACTCAGTGCTTGTTCGCTCTTCTTTTCCGCATCTTCTAAAGTTCCAGAGAAACCAACTACGGCCATCGACCTTGAAGTTGTGGTGTATATCTTACCGTCCTTTTCGTCTACAGAGGCGAAGAAAAGTTGTGCTCCAGCTTCTTCTATAGAGTCTTCATCGACCTCTAAAAGATTACCGGGAACTGGTTCGATACCGTAACCCTCGGGTACGATATACTTGCAGACACTGGCTTTCTTATCGAATTCTATATCCATGTCGGAAAGGTCACCATCGACTATCTTCTTACAGACTTCCACGTAGTTTGTCTTCAAAAGTGGAAGAACGTTCATGGCTTCTGGATCGCCCCATCGGCAGTTGAATTCTATTATTTTCGGTCCTTTTTTGGTCAGCATGAACTGCCCGTAAAGCACTCCTTTGTAAGGTCTACCTTCCTGTCTGAGTGCGTCCAGTGCTTCACCGATTATATCTACACTGCTGTCGTAAGTATCCTTATCCACGAAGGGGAGCAATCCGTCGGGTTGGGAATAAGAACCCATGCCTCCCGTATTGGGACCTTCATCGCCTTCGAAGAGTCTTTTGTGGTCTTGTACCAACGGCATCGGCATCACGGTCTCACCATCAGTGAAGACCTGCAGCGTGAACTCTTCTCCTTCCAATTTCTCTTCGAGGATCACTTTAGAATGTCCGCCTATCTCTTGATTCAATACTTTTCTGCAGTAGTCTATGACCTCTTCTTTATTTTGGAGGTGTTCACCCATGACTTTAACGCCTTTCCCACCGGTCAACCCAACCGGTTTTACAGCTAGCTCTCCTTTATAATGTGCCAAGAAATCCTCAACATCTTCTATATTGTCTAGAGTTTTATATTCGACTCTACCCGGTAGGTCGTGCTTGGCCATCAGATCTCTCATGAACTGTTTCGATATCTCTATCTGTGCCGCATCCTTGTTCGGACTGGCACAACCGATACGTTCTTTTTCTAGAGCATCTACAATACCTTGACCGAGAGGAGATTCCGGTCCGATAACCGCCATCTCTACTCCTTTCTCAACGGCCCAATCTACGACCGCTTCTATGTTCGTACCTTTCTCGAGTAAAAATTCTTCTGAAAGTCTGGCGATACCCGGGTTCTTGTTACCCATGGCTGCGTATACATCCGCTCCTCCATCTACTAAAGCTTTCACTATCGCGTGCTCCCTGGCACCTCCGCCTACTGTGAGTACCTTCATGTTATCGGGAGGGGTATTACAAGAAACATATAAGATTATTTGGTTTCTAAAAAATATATCATTCTTTTTTATAGAAATCCTTCTTCTTATTCAATATGATCTTGTCCTCGTGAACGCTCAGCACATCTTCAGCATAGACGAAAACGTCCTCGGTGCGGAGGTTGAAGTGAGTTCCCATGGGTCCTTCTTCCATAGGTGTCGACGGCATGGTCAAACTCATGTCTTCGAATGGCATCATAGGGGCTATATACGTTTCCAACTCTTCCTCTTCATCCAATGTTTTGATGAACCTTGCACTGACCCTCAGATACTCCAGGTCTCCGTTCCTATCTTTCTCAGCTTCCTCTACCCTTCCGAACTCTGTCCCCTCTGAATCGAATACCCTGTAACCTTTCAACTTCCTCATGGGACTTATCCATAGGTTTATCTCACTGCGTGTGATCTTCTCGATATATTTCATGTTGACCTTCACGTATTCGCCGAAGAAACCCTTATGGATAATCAGGTGAGTAGGATTTAAAGTCGCTTGGTTGAGCTCGATATCACTCACACGGCCAAAGAATTCTCCATCTGCATCATACACCTTCATACCTCTTAATTCAGTGAAAGTGGTACGCCCGTTCTTTTTACCCGCCTCATCACTTCTCTTATCTAATTCATCACTACCGCCCAATTTCTTATCTTCATCCTCTCCATTCATCCCTGATCACAATTATCAAACGGATTTTATATGATTTAAATTTACCCCTATCATTTGGTCCACATCCTTACGAACCTGTCGACCAAGCTGTCCAGGAACGTCTGCTGATACTGTATAAGCAGATCCGCGATCTCTTCTTCGTTCTTTACATGATATTCACTGCCTTTCTTCTCGACGATGTTCGCTTTTTTCATCTTTTTCAGATGATAAGTTATCGTGGAAGGGGCTACGTCTAGAGCGTTGGATAGCTCTTTATGCGAGGTGCCTGGATACTCCATCAAAAACAGTATGATCGTCCGGGGTAGTTCCTTCCTCAAAAAAGCCAACCTATCTTTATCGAAACGATCTATCTCACCTTTAGCGTAATACCTTTTGTATCTACCTTCTTTCTTAGCGATTATAAGCTTCCTCTTCTCAAGAACCCTAAGATGATATCTGATAGTTCCCAGAGGTACGTCTATCTTACGGTCCAATTCCCTCAAGTGGAGGCCTGGATTCTCACTTATGGCATCGTATGTTTTTTTCCTGGGTTCGAGTTCTATGGAAGGTTCGCCCACTTGATCTCACTCCCAAAAACCTGCAAAAAGTATCATCAGAACAACAGCTACATCGAAGGCTAGAAGATAGTTCCCGTCAGTTAAAGGCTTCGCCTGCGACCAGAATAACGCTAAAGCCAATATGACGGACTTGCCGAAAAAGAGCGAGAGGGCTGTGGTCAATGTCAACAGTTTCTTCGTCCTGGCTCTTAGGTAGGCCATAAGGGCGATACCCGTACCTGTGGCGGATACTATCAAGAGTACACCTATCAACAATGAATCTATAGCGAGTTTCATATTACTCAGTTATACATATACGATTACGGATAAATAACTTATCTTGTAATCGGAGAAATTTAGAAAAGTATTATATGTAAATAATCACTAAAGATTGACGATGGAAAAAGAGGTATTCAAGAAAAAGATCAATCTATTGGGAGCGACATCTGTGGGGAAAACCTCCCTGATAATGCGGTTCGTGAAGAACGTGTATGGGGAGGAATACCTGAAAACCATCGGCAGCAACGTTTACAAGAAGGAAGTCGAGTTCGGTGACGGTAAAGTCGTTCTGCTGATAAACGATGTGATGGGTGAGAAAACGTTTAACGCCGTCAGGCAGGGTGCCTTCGCAGGTTCCGCTGGTGCTATCGCGGTGGTGGATATAACTAGACCGGAAACACTGAAGGACTTGATCAAAGAATGGCTGCCACAGTACTACGAATTAGCTGATAAGAACAATCCGGTCATGGTTGCCTTCAACAAATACGACCTGTTGGAAGAATCTGAGAAAAAGGTAGAGCTTCCTAAAAAAGCCCAGAAGATGAAGAACCTTGTATACACCTCGGCAAAAACCGGTAAGAACGTGGATTACATATTCAAGAAACTAGCTTCAGAAGTCGCCCACAACCTTCAGTTGGGTGTCGAGGACGCTGGGGATATCATCGAGATGAGAGAGATCGATACTACCAGGGAACTCCTAGACGCGTTCCTTCTGTTGAGTTCCACCATGGGCGACATATCCTACGATGAGAGAGAAGAGATGTTGAAAAAATGTGGGATCGATAAATTCGAATTGGAAAAGAGGGAGATCGATGACGAAGATAAGGTGATGTGCTTTGCGAAGAGGGTCATAAAGAAATACATTGAAGATGAGGATGAATATCCGGTTGAGGTCGCAAAAAGGATCCTCAGTAAGTACATAGATTCTAAATGAAAATAGGTGATCAGATGGTTGATGATATGGATGAAAAGACCAAGGTCGGGATAATCATATGTGACCGTTACAGCGATTGTGCAGGCGGTAAGTGTTTCAGATCGATGAAAGAACGTGCGGGGGCTTTCGATATCTATGAGGGTGAGGATGTAGAACTGGTTGGATACACCACCTGCGGAGGGTGTCCTGGAGGTAACATCGAGTATGCTACAGAAGAGATGAAGAAGAACGGGGCGGAAGTTATCCACCTGGCAACGGGTTTTGTAGTCGGTTATCCACCCTGCCCACATATAGAATATTTCAAAGATTTCATAGAAAGCAAATACGATCTTGAAGTGGTGGTCGGAACTCACCCTATACCAGAAAAATATTACAGGACGCATAAAGATCTCGGAACCTGGGACTCGGAAGGATGGGATGAGATCATAGAGCCTACCTTGTGTGATGAAGAAACCAGGATAGATTACGACTGAATCTGATCGTATTCTTCAACCGAAAAGATTTATTACGAAGTTCATTTAATCTAAACTAGTTATGGCTCTAGATAATCTGAAGGACGGCCTTCGCAACGCTGTTAAGAAAGTGGTCAATGCGAGCCACGTCGATAAGAACTTGGTGAAAGATGTTGTCAAAGATATCCAGCGTGCGATGATCGAGGCCGATATGAACGTTCAACTCGCCCTTGAACTCACTGACAAGCTGAAGGATAGGGCGCTTACAGAGAAACCCCCCGCAGGTATGAGTTCTAGAGAACACGTTATCAACATAATCTACGAGGAATTCGTAAAGATATTGGGTGAAGGGAAAGAGATAGAACTCAAACCCCAGACAATAATGATGGTGGGGCTCTACGGGATGGGTAAGACAACTACCTGCGGTAAATTGGCAGCTTACTTTCAAAAGAGAGGTTTGAAAACCGCCGTAATAGCCGGTGATACACACAGACCAGCAGCTTATGAGCAACTGGAGCAAGTAGCTGAGGAAGCCGGTGTTCCGATCTATGGATCAACCGATGCAAAGAAAGCCCCTAAAGTAGTCAGAGATGGTTTGAAAGAATTCGATGATTACGATGTTGTTATCATAGATACTTCTGGTAGACACTCTCTGGAAAAAGATCTGATAAAGGAGATAAAGAGGATAGAGAAGATAGCAGATCCGGATGAAGTCTTCCTCACCATCGATGCTTCAGTAGGCCAGCAGGCCGGACCCCAGGCGAAGGCTTTCCACGATGCGGTGGGTGTTACCAAGACTATAATCACAAAATTAGACGGCAGTGCTAAAGGTGGTGGCGCCCTGAGTGCGGTATCGGAGACCGACGCTCCTGTAGTGTTCGTTGGTACCGGTGAAAGGATAAAAGATCTGGAGAAATTCGATCCCAAGAGGTTCATCTCACGATTGCTGGGGATGGGCGACCTGGAGGGGCTTCTAGAGAAGGCGGAAGAAGTGGTGGATGAAGAGAAAGCGGAAGAAACCACCAAGAAGATGCTTTCCGGCGAATTCGACCTGAAGGATATGTACGAACAGATGGAGATGTTAGCGGGATTCGGTCCGCTGCAGAAAGTTATGGACATGCTCCCATTCGGAGGAAACCAGATCTCCGATGAAGAGATGATGGCAACCCAGCATAAACTCAAGAATTTCAGGATAATGATGGACAGCATGACCGAAGAAGAGATGGAGAACCCTAGTTTACTGAAGAGTGACCGTATCCACAGGATAGCCGAGGGGAGCGGCAGGTCTACAAAGGATGTTAGGCAGCTTTTATCTCATTACAAGAAAGCCAAGAAGGCGATCAGAGGTATAACCGGCAACCGTAAGATGAGAAAACAGATAATGAAACAGTTAGAATCTGGTAAGATGAACTTCTAAAGTGGGAGTATAACTGATATCTGGTTGAGATAACATGAGCGATGGATTGATTCTAGAGGGGGTAAAATATTCCGATAAGGAGGAGATCGAAGAATTAACAAAAGGTATTTGGGAAGGACACGACTACGTTCCAAAGGTCTTCGATAAGTGGGTGGAAGAAGGTGGTTTCTATAAGGGTATTTTGGATGGGAAGATAATCGCCATCGACAAATACACTTGGCTGGAAGACGGTGTGATCTGGTTGGAGGGGCTGAGGGTTCACCCCGAATACCAGGGCATGGGTTACGGGCGTGAGATGCTGGATAGATTCATGGACATCGTCGATAGCTTGGACCCAAAAAAAGAGAAGTTCATGACCGCTACAACTAAAGATGAAGTCAAGCACATGGCGGAGGAAGGCGGGTTTCACCTGGTCCAGAGCTACTATTATCTGTACATGGATGAAGAAGATATCCAAGAGAAATCAGATGAAAATTTTGAGATCGGCCATGAGGTTAAGAAAGGGGTATCTTCTCAGAATATATGGGATCTCGTTAGATCTTCTGATGAATATGTCGCTAATAAAGGGCAATACATGGCTAACTGGATCGCTCATGATATGAGTGAAACTCTGGTTAAAGATGAAGTAGAGGGCGGGAACTGTTTTGTAGTGAAGGAGAGAGATGAGATATCTGGTGTGATATTTTTTCACTTCGATGAATACAGGAGGATATTTAGTATTCCATTTGCAGCCGGTGATGAGGGGTGTGTAGTTTCTCTGATCCGTTTCGGGGTGAAGATGGGTTTGGAAATGGGTACTTCCAGTTATACAATAAAGACAGCTTCAGAAAAGATAAAAGAGTGCGCTGAAAAGGCAGGTATGGAACTGGCTGATTTTGAAAAGGCTCTCCTTTTCGAGAGATGAACACATCAAAGACCGTTTTTTTGATCTAGATCCTCCAAGATAGATTCAATTTCAGCCTGCGATTGATCTATGGTCCTGTTGGTATCTATTATATGCCAATCATCGATAAGTTCTAGGGCTTTCTTTCTCACCTTCTCCAGATCCGACCTGTTCTCGAACATCTCTCTTTTATTTCTTTTCTGGAGTCTCTTCAGAGATTCTGAGGGTTTTACATCCAGGAAAAACATGTAATCAGTCGTTGGTAGAAGGCCTGAGAAGAAATCGTATGCCGTTTTTGCCAGTGGAAACGGTAAGTAAGCTACTCCGCAGAGATATCTGACGAATATCACCGTATCGGCTTCTCCATAGTGTTTATCGATCGAGCGTAAGATGTCCAGTGTATAATATGTGGACGCTTTTATCTTCTCCTTTCTACCGTGCTTGAGCAGTGACCTTTTAGCTTTCCTCCCGTATCTGTTATCTGTAGAAGGGTGTGAGCGTATTATAACCTCATCTCCCAGGGATTCGTATCTCTCCTTGATAAGTTCAGCGTGAGTGTCTTTACCGGCAGCGTCCAATCCGTCCAAGACTATGAACCGCATCAGTCTATAAAAAAACTAGGAGATAATAAAGCATTGCGGCTGTGAGAGAGGAAGAAAGGTTATCCAAGCCGTTGGGGGTGATGATCTCAGCCACTGTGGCTGCCAGGGCTACTAGGGGGACGACCAGTAGAATATTTGATGGGAAGAACTTGTAATACCACGATGAGGCGGATATGATAAGGGCTGTGAATACGAACATCGATGTAGAGCCAGCTATGGTTTTTTCGTCACCTGTAAGACTGAATCCCCATACACCGTATTTTTTTCCTATAAGAGAAGCGAAACCGTCCCCGAAGGACATAGCTGCGATGCCGGCTGCGATTATGATCGGGTGATCGAAGAAAAGATATGCCAGAAGTGTCCATGATACTGCATAATAAACCAGACCCAACCCGTGTCCATCGGATGAGGTTTTACTTTCTATGTTCAGGGGTGAATAGGGGCTGACCATGAAAGTTATCAAGATGAACGGGGCGGCTGCTAGAAAAGCCATGACCCACCTTGTCTCGAAGAGGGGCAGTATGAATATGATATTTCCCACACCTATGTGCAGTATCTTCCTGCTCACGAATTTACTTTCGATAGGCGCTATTTCGGTGAAAAGGAACAATAGTGCCACGTAGAGATAAACTGAAGCCAGCCCTAGGATATCTCCTGACACCATATTAAGAGATATAAAAGCAGATATAAAAGATTAAGTAATGTTAGGTGTTTTAAAAGAGTGATGAACGTCGAGATAGTAGAGGTAGAGGAAGGCCGAAAAGATGTGTTGATGAGACTGCTCCAGCTGTATGAATACGAATTCAGCGTTTTCAATGAAACTGATGTTAACGAGGAAGGATTGTTCGAATATGAAAATTTCGACAGATATTGGGAGAAAGAGAACTGGCATCCTTTCCTGTTCAGGTATAAAGGCAATATCCTAGGCTTCGCACTGGTGAGGACGGATCTACCGTCAAAGCTATTCGACGGGGAGAAAGTGAACGATATCGCGGAGTTCTTTATCATGAAAAGATACAGGAGAAGAGGGCTAGGGAAAAGAGCTGCTTTCAAGATCTTCGATGAATTCCCGGGTAGATGGGAGATCTGGCAGCTGGAGAAGAACATCGCATCGAAGAAATTCTGGCGTTCGATATTAGGTGAATATACCGACGGAGAATGGCACGAAAGATGGGGCGAAAAGGGGCCCATCCAGTACTTCGAAAATTCAGAGTGAGTTTTTTTTGAGAGGTATTGAAAGAATGGATAGAACTAGTTCAGATATTTTGGTCATATTCGACTTGGACGGTACACTTTTCGAAACCGGATCCAGCGTAGTACCTGCTGTTAACGATTCACTCAGAGATATTGGTATGGATACCATGGATGAGAAGGATATCCTTTTTCTGTTGGGCGAGAGAACTCCAATATTCTGTGAGAAGGTGGTAGGTGGGCGAGGGGAGAAGTATGAAGATTTTAGAGAGAGGTTGTGGCACTATGAACACAAGTACATCGGTGAAAAAGGGAGGCTGTTCAAGGGTACCGAATCGATGCTCAAGGATCTGAAGAAAAAGGGGTTCGA
>JBNJFO010000028.1:473-12717 GCA_051746905.1 Thermoplasmatota archaeon | reverse complement strand
GGAGGAGATTAATAAATTATATGTTTTCTATTTTGTTGATGAAAGTTATCAGCTGATAGATTATTTTACTCAAAAGACTTAAAACCTATGTGGTATTTCAACAAATGGCTTGGTATCATGATAAAACAACCCTGCGAAATCATCGTGTTCTACCTACTCCCTTCTATACGTGCTGAGTTATCTAAAGAACTGATAAAACTTGGCTTGAATCAACAGGCCGTTTCACAACGCCTTGAGATGACACCTGCTGCGGTATCTCAATACGTAAAGGGGAAGAGAGGGACAGCGGTCAATTTTGACGAGGAGATACAAAAAGAGATAAGGTCTCTAGCAAAGGATATCATGGAAGACGAAGTTGAAAACATCTCTGAGAGGATCTGTGATATCTGTTCTAGATCATGGGATACCCAAAAGATAATGATAGACGAGGACATCACTAACATACCTGATAAATGCGGTCTTTGTCTTAAAAAGAAAGATTGATCGATCGTGAGACAATTATTAGTACAAGTAAAAGATTTTTAATTCGATGGACAGCGCGGTAATATTATTCCTGTTTGGATACGCATTTTTGTGGGGTTTGAGGAAAGGTAGTACCTTCTGTATAGCTCTATGTATGCCAGCCTTGACACCAACTATCACTTATCTGAACTCGTGGAAGGAAGGATTGAAGGCAGGTGTAAAATTCAACATCCCAAGGATATTTTTACTCTCGGCTTTCGGTGGATTGTTGGGATTCATCTTATTCAAAGCGAAGAATACTGATATATTAACGGATTTCTCGAGGTTTTCTTTTACAACTGGATATATCATAATCGGTATTTTTCTAGCTGTTTTAGGTCTATACAGTTTGATAAATTCGATAGAGGAACGTGAAGATATCAAGGATAATGTATGTCACCCTCTATTCCACTTCCTAAAAAGAGATGATTATCCCTTCCTGACGGGATTGATATTCAGTATAGTTTGTGTGGGGGAATCTGCTATAGCCCTAGAAACCTTCGTACTAGCTGGCTCAGTTGCTTGGTTTAACAGCTCTTTACACTCAGCGGTTATACTGGGGATGATCATCATGTTCATTTTCTCGATAGGTCTGGCTCTGCCCACAATATTCTTCGCTATAGCTGGTTCTCATTTATCAGAAAAAGCTGGTAAAAAGGTATTGAACAAGATAAGAGTTGTGAGCTCCGTATTGATGATCACTTTTGGTTTGATAGTAATTATTCAGGCATTATAATGTATTGGAATTAATGAATAAACCCTTAATAAAAACTATTTATCCGAAACCTTTATAAACATGTGTACCAATATACAAGTGTACAATCAGGCAAGTCCCTCACAAATCACGATAATCACCCTCCCTCCCTTTTTTTTCTTACGATAATTTTCTGCTGATTATTCAAAAGTCCCAATCAGGGTGAGGTTCTGGTAATCTGAGCTTATCATCTAATTTCTTTAACAGATCTACTGGAGCTTCGAGATCATCGGTTAGATATAAGCCACTAGCGGGTTGGACACCGAGCCACATCCTCGAGAAGGCGTTCACCGTAGCTTTCATCGTCGGTAAACTTCTCCTTTCACCTTCCATGGCTTCTGAAGGGTTACCTAGTTTGATAACGTATTCACCCGAAATGCCGTTCCAAGGAGCATCTTTATCCAACAGATCTTCAACAGGGTCTTGTAGTTTCAGGTTGAACCTTACGGGATCTCCATCCAACTTTGTTTTGTTCATACATTTCTTTAAGTCCAGTATCCTCATCTGCCAGTAAGCGTTAGTCCTCATCTTATTCTCGTAATCTGATTTTCTAGTGATCGTTCGGTATTGGAACGGTTTGTTCAAGAGGTCTTGAAGCTGGATACCCTGAGGTTCTCTTATCCCCACCAGCCTAACCTGGTCTTCGAGACTCTTAATTATGGCCATCAATTCTAAGAATTCTTCTTTTGTTTCGTAAGAGAGCCACCTCACCCAATAGGGACCTTTGTCAACTTTCTCAGGATTGATATAAACATGGTGGGTGAGTTTTTCATCTGATCCGTCATAATAACCTAGGCCAAAACTAGTTTTCCTGTAGTTCAATTCCATCTTTGTAAAAATAGGCGAAAACAAACTAGTGGACCCATGCCCTCTTTTTCTATCGAGTCTAGATTCATGGACTACCTCCCAATCGTCATTATCCAATCTGCTCGGTACTCCTGGTTTTTGCTCTATATCTAAAGTCGCTGGATCGAACATCAACCAGTTTTCATAGCTTCCAGTTCCGAATCCGAGCTTATCATAGAAGCCCTGTTCGAACATACCCAATCCGCAAACATGTGCCCCCTCAGCTGCATCTTTCGCCATTGCTAGTGCGGTCAATTTACCCGCCATACCTTGTTTTCTAGCGATCCTGCTGGTTGTAACACTGCTGATACAGGAAAAGGGTAGTTCTTCATCGAGGTATTTTATATTCCCTTCCCAATTCAAGACCAAACATTCCGCCTGCTCTTTTAATTCAGCTACCATGGCCCTGCTGGAACCTTTTAGAAAATCTTTGAAATTATCTTCTTTACCTTCTTGGAGCCAACCAGTTTCTTTCCATATCCGTATCACGGCTTCTTCGTCTGTTTCTGGATCATAATCGCGAAATCTACTCATCTTGATCACATCTAATTAGTTATTCAGCACAATATTCTAGTTATAAATTCTATTTAAAAAGATTGGTGTTATGGGGATTAAAATTTGAAAAAATGGAAAAGGTTTCCCGGGTTGTTTCCAACCCCTTCCCTACCGTTTTAATCCGATAGTCCGAAAAAGGACCGGACGGGGGATATGTCGTATGCGTTCTTTTTGCTTATGTTCATTTTTCTCACAATAAGTACTAAGACACCGGGCTATTTATATCTATTTTGAATATAAAAATAGATAAGTGCAAAATAGGAAAGAATAACTTCAACTCTCAAGTTAAAACCGTCAATATTTTAGATCTTTAGGAACGAGAGTGACCCCCCTTCCTTCTTTGACTTCACCTACGACCTTTCCACCAACGGATTTTGAGATATCCCCCGCATCGTCCGGATCAACTATCAAACAGAAACCCATACCCATGTTGAACGTTTTATACATCTCTTCATCAGAGATTCCGCCTTCTTTCTGTAAAAAGTCGAATATAGGCTGTGGTTCTAGAGGGTCAGTTATCTCATAAAGGTATCCGTCATTTATCCTGATGATGTTTTTCAGGCCCCCGCCGGTTATGTTAGCCATACCTTTGATTTTATGATCTTTGAGGACATTCATCACATCCTTAACGTATATACGGGTCGGCTCGAGCATCACTTCACCGATGACGCCGAAATCTATCTCATCATGATAACTGAAATCGCTCTCGTCGACTACCTTTCTAGCTAATGTGAACCCGTTGGAATGGATGCCAGAACTGGGCAGTCCGATGATCTTGTCTCCCATTTCAACGTTATCCCCATCCACGATATCTTCTTTTTTAACGAAACCCAGAGCAGTTCCGGCTATATCGAACCCTTTAACGATATCGCCCAATGTAGCGGTCTCACCACCGATTATGGTCATGTTCGCCATCTCAGCTCCTTTCTGAAGTCCTTTACCCAATTCTTCCATCAGTTTTGGATCCGGTTCTTCGACCGCCAAATAGTCTACAAAAGCGATAGGCTCCGCCCCCTGGCATATAGCATCGTTCACGTTCATGGCTATGCAGTCTATACCCACAGTGTCCCACTTTTCCATCTCATCTGAGACAAGAAGCTTGGTTCCGACGCCGTCTGTACAGAGTGATAATGCATAATCGCCGAAATCTACAAGACCAGTAAATTCACTCTTAAGTGGCGCTCCGAAACCTTTCCTAGCAAAAAGGACAGATCTCTTCAAAGCCTCGATGGCCTTTTCTTCCTCATCTATGTCCACTCCCGCCTCTTTATAGGTTAACCCGCTCATAGTGATTTATCTTCAAGATATATTTATTAGTTTTCACAAAGCATAACAAAATTTTATAATTGGGTTATTTTATAGGAAGCTAATGAGATTGATAGTGATTTCGGATTACTTGGGTCACGAGGAGTATTTAGAGCCTCTTAGAGATGTAGTTGAAGAAGATGATTTCGATGCCCTAGTGTTTACTGGTGGTATGGCTGAAGGTAAAGAATCGATCTCGGAATATACTAAAGCTCTAGTAGAGGGGAGAGAACCAGGAAAAGAGAAGGATGGAATAACGGAAGAGAAAAAGAAGAAAAAAGAAGAGATCAAAAAGTTCCTAGAATATCTGACCAAGTTCGATCTCCCCGTCCTTTTCGTTCCGGGTCACACCGATACGCCTTTGGAGATGTACGAAGACCTGGTAAATATCGCTCTGGACAAAACTCAAAATCTTCATTATGTACATCTAAAATTCCTTCAACTGGATAAGTTCATATTCAGCGGTTGTGGAGGTATCATCGGTGATGAATCGGAAGAATTTTTTCAATACAAGATACCTGTAGGTGAACTCAAGTCTAGACTCAAGAACTTGAAAACATTTAGACAGGAAAAGGTAATGGTCGTCCACACACCTCCATCGGTCGGGGAAGGAGATGAGATTGAGGAATCTTCAGAATACGTAGACGAGGTGATCAAATTCCTCAAACCTAAGATACTGTTCTACGGGATGATAGATCCTGAGAATAAGATGAGGGTGATCAACGACACCGTAGTTATCACACCAGGTCCGCTTTATGAAGGTAATTACTGTATCGTAAATACGAAAACCATGAGCGTTGAATTCGAGAATTTGGATATGGGGGAGGAAGATTAAGATGTCTTTGAAATACTATGTAGAAAATTTTGATAAAGACATAATCAACGAGGAACCCGATAAAGAATCGGACATCACAAAAACGGCTCTTGAAAAATTAGAAACTCCTATATTATATACTGATTTTCCTGGGGGTCCATCGATCATCAACCTCTGGGCGACTAGGGAGCGACTGGGAGAGGCTTTAGGAGTAAAACCCGAAGAGATAGTCGATCTACTTGCACATGCCGTTGATGAACCCACCTCAGTAAAAGAAGTGGGAAAAGCGGAAGAATTCTATGAAGTGATGGAGCAGTTCGATCTGAGAGACTTACCCATACCCAAATACTATCCAAAGGACGGAGGCAGGTATATCACTTCAGGGGTCGTTTTTTCAGAATATGAAGGCGTACGCAATCTTTCCTTCCATAGATTGATGCTGACCGGAAAGGATACGTTCACGATCAGGTTAGTTCCTAGGAACCTTCACAAGATGTATACTGGGTCTATAGAGAAAGGCCAAGAGCTGGAAGTTTCTGTAGCCATAGGGGTCTGCCCACCTATACTTTTAGCAGGGGCGACTTCAGTCGATTACGAAATAGACGAGTTCAGTATAGCCAGCTCTTTGAGAGAGAAGGGTATAGGTGAGAAAGTCGAGGCATGTGAACTACCTAACGGTAATTTGATCCCAGCATATTCGGAATATATCCTACAGGGAAGATTGACGAAAGAAAAGGATGACGAGGGACCTTTCGTGGATATAACCTCCACTTATGATAAAGTCAGGCAACAACCGGTCCTGAAGATCGATAAGATATGGAAGAAGGAAGATCCCATATTCCATGCCCTTCTACCAGGTGGGCACGAGCACTTCTTATTGATGGGACTTCCAAGGGAATCGGTGATGAAAAGAGAGATAGGAAAAGTCGTCGATGTGAAAGATGTCAGATTGACCCAGGGTGGATGCAGTTGGCTCCACGGAGTAGTATCCATAAAGAAGGATGACCGGACAGACATGGATCGAGTCGTGGAGAAAGCCTTCGAAGCCCACACATCGATGAAGAAAGTGACCATAGTAGATGATGATATAGACATCTATGACGATCAGCAAGTTGAATGGGCGGTTGCCACACGATTCCAACCTCACAAAGACCTGACGATATTGGAAGACCAAAAGGGCAGTTCTTTAGATCCGAGTGCTCCCGAATCAACTTCAAAGTGGGCTCTGGATGCAACTAGGCCTTGGGATGGTGAAGAGTTCGAGAGAGCTAGTTTAAAGTGAAAACCATGGCTGAAAACAAGATTTCTTATCCCTACGAGTATGACAAGAAAAGAAGAAAGAAGGCAAAACTATACTCCAAACAGAAACTTTACACAGGTCTTTTAAATGGTATTATAATCCCTATCTTAGTTCTGGGCTTGATATTTTTCACCGGCCTCTCTGGGTGGCTTGAAGAAGCACTCTTCGGCATGATCTCCAATTCACCGTTGGACTATTATTGGATGGGTGTTTTCCTGTATATCCTTTCTTTCATGATCATCGTTTTCTTGACCGGTTTTCCGGTATCGTATTATTCAGGATATGTCATAGAACACAGGTATGATCTCAGCAATCAAACGTCCTTCCAATGGTTTAAAGATCAGGCAAAATCACTCTTATTATCTCTACTGTTATCATCTCCATTGATATTGGGTGTTTTTTATCTCGGTAGTAACTTCCCTGAGTGGTGGTGGCTTTATGCCGGGATAATATCTTTCGTTATAATGGGAGTCCTAACCAATATATCTCACCTGGTATTTTTCCCACTCTTCTACAATATGGAAGAATTAGAGGATGAAGAGCTCAGTGAAAAACTGATACAGATAGCTGAAGATAATGGTGTCCCTGAAGTCGAGAAAGTAGTTGAAGTCAAAGCCGGAGAGAAGACCGAGAAGGCCAACGCCGGCTTTGCCGGTATGGGAAAAACAAAACGTATTTACCTTTTCGACACGCTCTTAGATAAGTTTCACAAAGATGAGATCAAGAGCGTTGTGGCACACGAGATGGGGCATTACGTGAATAAAGATGTAATCCGATATATAGTGCTCGAAGCCCTATTGATATTTCCAGTTTTCTTCATCGCAGGACACTTATTGGATTACTGGGGCGGTTTTACGAGTATATCGAACCTTCCGATCTTCATCTTGATCTTGTTCGGATTGTACAGCCTTATAGATCCGCTGACATTGGCTTACAGCAGGCACCGGGAAAGAGAGGCGGACAGATTCGCTCTAGAAGTGGTTAAAGACCCAAAAGCTATGATATCCACTTTCAAAAGACTGTCGGACATCTCCCTATCTGAGATATCTCCTAAGAAGATAATAGAAATCATGTTTTATTCACACCCTCCACCAGAAAAGAGGATCAGGATGGTCAAAGACGGAGATTTCGAATAGTACAAACTAAATTGTATTTATGTTCGACATATCAGAGAGCTATCATCTTCAGATGCTCTTTTCTTTGATGATATGCTCCATAGGCTGCTAAAAGTAACCCGAAGTACCAAAATAATCTGATCGGTGAACCCATCGCAGTTAAATTATAATCCTGGGCTAGAGGATGAAAGATATCGCCCATACTTATAACCACCAGGCCGATCGATATGTAGTACCATCCCTTCACTTTCACGATCTGAATTATGAATATCGCTATCATAAATGCGAAGATCTCCGCCGTAGCAAAGATTGCATAAGAGTCTTTACTAAGGTCGAAACCCCCTCCTGCAGCGGGTAGGAATGAAGATACAAAAACTAACAGTATCCACCCTACGAAAAGTATCCCTGCGACGGTTTTTTGGCTCAGGTCTAGATCGAAGCCAGTAAATTTAATTTTGAGCAACAAACCAAAGGTCATTATCGGTATCGAGATGAACCTTAATATGTAATACAATAGATCATTTCCTAAAGCCGATATAATATTTGAAGCTAATATGATCAATAGGGAGACTGTCAAAACGAACCAAACTTTTCCTTCTTGGCTTTTCAGTCCGTACAGGTTGAAAGTATAGGTGAATGTAATCACTGCGATCGTGATCGACACCGCGCCAGCGATCGAATTTATAAGGTTTCCATAACCGATAAAAGGTATCAAAGCGAACGCTGCTAAAATAAAAACTGCGATAAGAACAAATGAATTCTCAATAACATGTGATTTTGTCAGGTCTTCCTTCTTGAGATTGAGTAGTTTTTCTTTCATTATTTAGCCTCCATATCCTTTATCTTTTTGATGGTATTTTTACCCCAGTTTTTTGCCTTTTTTTCAGAAACGAAATCCTTCAACGCGGGAACTATATGGTTCCTTATAGCATCCCTCATCTGCCTTTTTGATACATCATCTGGGGTTGCCCCCTCATTTCTTACCGCTTTCTTTGTTATACCTATGGATAGAATGTCGCCTACGAAATCCAATTCGTCAACTACAGTTTGGAAAATTTTGTTCGGCATCTAATTAAGCTATATATTAATGGTATTTTTATTTTTGGCTGATATCAGACGAAAATTCTATATAATGAATTTTCTTAACTAGGTTCACTGAGCCGCCATTATCGGCTGGATGACTGTATAATTCATACGCCCGACTTAGCTCAGACTGGCTAGAGCGGATGACTGTAGTTGGAAAACAACTCGGGTAGAACCCATCACCCGCCCAATAGAAATCACCAGGTCCCCGGTTCAAATCCGGGAGTCGGGACTTCAAATATTTTGTAGGATTTTAACCCCGGTTCACGAGTCAATCTTCGATTGAGGAGCGTAAGGAACGTGTTCCTTACAGAATCCGGAAGTCGGGACCATTCATTTCATTCATGCTCCCTCCTCCCTCCGTGGAATCAAAGATTCCACTATTTCCTCGTTATCACTGCGGACCTAACATGAATCAGAGATTCATGTGGTAAGAAGGAAAATGCTATTTTCCTTCGGACATCCGGAAGTCGGGACTTTCTCATTTCATTTTTAAACGGTAAATTAATTTAGTAGAAAAGAAATTGTTATAACAGAAGGAGTTAGGTAGATAATAAAAAATGTGGGGGTAAAAAATGGTCAAAGCGGCTATAATGAACTCGTTGAGGAAGTTATTCAGTAATCAGGGTGTAGAAAATTGTATGGTGCTGACCAAAACTGGTGTTATCAGAGTTACATTAGGACAGATCTCTGACTCTGCTAAAGAAGATATGGGGACTTTTCTTGCAACGGTATATGGCGGGGCTATAGAATCTAACAAGTTGATAAATAAGGGCTACCCCAAGAAGGTGACCATAGAAGACTCCGAAGGCTATACGATAATAAGGGTGATAGAGAAAGGGCTTTTCCTCTCGATACGAGTAAAATTGGACACTGATCTGGAGAGTTTATCTAAAGACATCGAGAATACTAGATGGACCATACTTAACGAGCTATAGATCTATCTATTTTCTTTATTTTTCTTCACTTTATCGTATATGAGGATGCTCGTTAATAGTATCGGTGCTAACAAGATAAACTCAAAACCAGGGGTAGAGTTCCTATCATCGCCGAGATAAACTTCACCTTCTTCATCCATCTCAGCATTGACGTATTCGTCGGAGATCGTGACTTGTGGTGAGCCACCCAATGAACTGTATGTGTAGTTAAGGAAAAGATAGTAGTCTTTTAAATGGCCTTGTATCCCATCATCTACCCAACTTGTAAACCGGGTAGCGTCTCTCGCGAAGAATTGATGGTTTACTGGATCTATATTTACCCATCCCGTTTCTCCGCTGGTTGTCAGGAATTCCATCCTTATCCACCCATGTCCACCCCACTCATTGACGACCCTGTCGTAGAGAACCCCTAGTTCTACCCATGCAGGGATACCTATCGACCTAGCTAAGGAGCAGAATAAAAATGATTGTTCGTCGCAATCACCCTTTCCGGAAGAAAGAGTCCATAGTGCGTGTTTCGGAAGACCAGGCCCGCCCCGCTCATATTCGATATTGTCATTCAACCATTCATAGATGGCTTTAGATTTATCGTAGAGTGAAGTCTTCCCCTCTGTGATATCCTCTGCTAGATTCTGTATAGTGCTGCTATCAGGTTCTATCATCCAATCCCCTCTCCCGTCGTTATCCCTATCATCTGGATCACCATCACCGTCCTGATCGACCAGCCATTGATTATGATTGTATTGGTCCTTCAAGTCTTGTCTTATATCTGGTACTATCCCAGAATCCTCTGCAGTATATTTCCAGTCAATAGTTTCTGTTCTGACCCTATACGAGATCTCTATCTCTATCTCTTTAGTACCATTGAGATCTCCTTTCCATACTTTCCAATCCTGCCCGTATTTTTCAACGGTCTGTGGTGGTGTTCCTGACCAGTCGATAGAATCGATGTGTTGAATATTGTTACCAGGTATATCCAAAGGCACAGGAGTATCGATCGAATAACTTATCTTTCTGTTTGTATTTACTCTTAGAGTCCTTTCTATAGTGAATTCTGCCTTTTCTGGGTAAACTGGACCGCCGTAGAAAAGTGATGGTAAATTGAATATAGGATTAAAGAACAGAAAGATCAAAAGGCCAGCTATTATCAGAAGAGCTACTCCCTTCTTCCAATGAGATTTTTTCTTCTTTTTCTTGGGAGGAATCTTGTAAGCTTGATTAGATCGGTTATCATAGCTATCCGCGCTTCTGGCATTAGTATTTCGGTCATAACTTTGTGGTCTCTGTCTTGTAGTTCCTTTTTCAGTTGAACTTTTTCCTAGATCACCCACGTCAGTATGGTTATCCTGGTAATAGTTCTGTTTCGCTTCCTCTGAATAGGATCTTCGATAATACCTTTCGTTATCGGAATGGTTGGTCATCTTAACTACATTACATCCAACACTATATAAATAGGTTTTTCAAAGACATCCCACTTTCAAGTACTGGATTCATCAAATATCCAATTTTTTCAGTTTGTCCGGAACGGTTTTTTCTAATATCTCATTGTAAGTGTATAGAAAGATCACAGTTGAATAGATCGCCCCTATAATTAGCAGTGCGAAGGATCCGTTCTGAGAAAATTGTCCCTTCCACACGAGGCTGAGAAAGAAACCCAATCCACCATGAAGGATAAATCCTCTCATAAGGTACCGCCAAAATTCACCCTTGTAAGAACCGTAACCGATTATTGCACCAGTAGATGAATTGATCAGAGTGTAATTGTATGCTATCAGGAATATGAAGGCAGCAGAGGTTAAAGATAAAGCAGAAGAATATGTGTTAACAAACGTGAACATCGCTGCTATCCCGATGCCAAACGACATCCCGTAGAAGGTTGAATCGTGGTTCAATCGGAACGGTTTTTGTAGTAATATCAAGAGTTTACTCAATTCTATGAAAAACACCAGGACCAGGGTCCAAAAGAATTCTCCTAAGGGGAGATAAAGTGAAAATATACCTGCGGTAAGTCCAAACCCCAGGCCGATAGCGATCATGAAAAATGCCTTGTTGTGTTTGAAATACTTATCGTATTTGCCCAGAATAAAGTACAGCAGGAAAAGTGAAGGCGCAAATACTATCAAACTGATCAGAGACGTTGCATTATTCATCTGTATCGATAAGTGAGATCGTATTATATAATTTAGAGGTACATCTCTTCGAGGGTTTTATATTTGGGCCCACTTTTCTCAAGGATACTCTCTTTCAGTTTCAGTTTAGTTACTTTTTGTTTTCCGAAATCATATCCCTGATATTGTCTTAGAACCGACTGAAGTTTACCTTTGTTCTTACCACCTTTCACCCTTGCTACAGTTACGTGGGGTGAGAAACCTTTATCCATGCGGGAGAATCCCAGGGGGACCATCTCCTCCTCGACTTCGTGGGCTATCTCTGTTATCTCCTCTTTATTTTCGATGCCGACCCAAACTACTTTCATATAATCCATATGTGGGAAGGCACCGACCCCTTTTACATTCAAGACGAAGGATTCGAATCCTGTTAGTATATCTCTAACTTTTTCAGCGATATCGTTTACTTTTTCCCTCTCAGTATCGCCTAAGAATTTTACCGTGATGTGTATCTTATCCCTGTCTACCATCTTTAGAGGAGCACGTGTTTGCTCTAGTTCATCCATGAACTTTTTTATCTCTTCGTTCGCGTCTATATCTACCGAAATGAAACCTCGAAATGTCATATTCCCATAAAATAAGTGTCTGTTCTTAATTCTTTCGGAAAATAGCAAGCCTTTTTTCCAAAATCCTTATTATTGAGATGCTTCTCATTGGAGAGAGAAAGGTGCAGAGCCCCATAGATAGTAGAGGAGTGAACTCCTCTTATCGCCGTGCCCTAACGGGCCCATAGATAAGGCAGGAATCACAGATTCCTTCAATCGATGGACCCTCGTTCGCATACGCTCATTTCGGGCCCATAGATACTGAAGGAAAAAAACTTCCTTCAATCTATGACCTTAAAAATAAGCCCATAGATACGTAG
>JBNJFO010000028.1:0-463 GCA_051746905.1 Thermoplasmatota archaeon | reverse complement strand
CCTCCTTTCTATGCACCCAAAACTCGTTTCACTCGTTTTGGGCCCATAGATCAGACTGGAAGATCGCTACCTTCGCATACGAAGGAAAATGAGATTTTCCTTCTATTCGAGGAATAGTTATTCCTCGTAAAGGTAGAGGCCGTGGGTTCAAACTGCAGGTAACTAGTTTCCTGCGCTCACAAAATTCTATTGAATTTTGTTCGTCC
This sequence comes from Thermoplasmatota archaeon, assembly GCA_051746905.1. Taxonomy (GTDB): domain Archaea; phylum Thermoplasmatota; class Thermoplasmata; order Halarchaeoplasmatales; family Halarchaeoplasmataceae; genus CAZFVW01. Next base: position 257 of record JBNJFO010000028.1, on the reverse strand, counting down.
CGCTGGATCCTAAGATCTTTACTTTTCCAAAAAACGCTTATAGTTAATGTTTAATTTATGTTAATCCACTCATGGTCCAATAGATGTTGGCTCAACAAGTTCAGCCCATCTATGCACCCACTCATTCACTCACGTTCATTCGTGGGCCCATAGATCAGACTGGAAGATCGCTACCTTCGCAAGGTAGAGGCCGCGGGTTCAAATCCCGCTGGGTCCACTAAAAGTCGAAGACTTTTTGTGGGCTGCGAGAATGCGAC
>JBNJFO010000027.1:11088-12954 GCA_051746905.1 Thermoplasmatota archaeon | reverse complement strand
GGATGTGGGTATCTCCCCTTTAGATCATGGTAATCCAGAAGATGAACGAGCACTTTGTCTTTGGTGGTGAAATCTTTAGCCATCTGAATAATTCTAAAAATGAGGTAGTATAAGAAAGTTATTGTAAATTGATATATCAACACAGCCTTTATAAGGGCGAGCAAATTTTTCGAGAGCTCTTTTTCAAAATTAAGTAATAATGATTAACATATAATGACCGAAACTGGAGTAAGTTTTATTTTGTGGTAGCTGATAGGCATACCTGATAAGTTTGAAAAGTAAAGCCGAAGAGGTCGCTGAAGAACTCAAAAAAACTGAAAGCATCCATATAGTCACCCACATAGATGCAGATGGAATATCATCGGGAAGCATCGCTTACGAGACCATGAAAAGAGCGGGTAAAGAAGTTACCATCGAGTTCGTCAAGCAGCTGGAAAATGAAAAGATCGAAGAACTCAAGGACGAAGGTCACGAGAAGATATGGTTCACCGATCTGGGCAGCGGTCAACTCAAGTATCTGAAAGGAGTGGACTGTGTTATAACGGACCACCATGTTCCACAGGGAAAGGTGATGGGAAGTGATGAAAGTGATAGGGGCAACATACTCAGCTACTGTAAACCCTCTATAACAGAGTTCAATCCGCACAGGTTCGGCGTGGACGGAGCTCTGGAGATATCTGGCTCCGGGATGGCTTACCTTGTCGCAAGAGAGATGGGAGACAACAAAGATCTAAGCAAGTTGGCGGTATTGGGTGCGGTGGGCGATCTCCAGGCCAGGAAACACGGTAAGCTCGTGGGAAAGAACCGGGAGATACTTCAGGAAGGCGTCGACGAGGGCTACATCGTTAAAAGTGTGGATACACTGCTTTATGGAGTAGAGAGCCGCCCTATCTCAAAAGTCCTCGAGTATGCAAGCGATCCTGTGCTGCCTGGACTCACCGGAGATACTTCAGCATGCGCTAATTTCTTAGTTGAGATGGATATCCCACTAAAAGAAGATGATGAATGGCGGAGCTGGTACCAGCTTTCAAAAGAAGAAAAACGCAGGATTCTATCTACTCTAGCTAAAAAACTCATAGAAAGAGGGTTCCCGGCATCATATGCGGATTCTCTTATCGGCGAGGTTTATACCTTCCCAGATGAAGAGTTCGGAACCATGCTGCACGAGGCCAAGGAATTCTCTACCGTTTTGAATTCTTGCGGCCGGTACGGCAAGGGGAAGATCGGTCTCGAAGTCTGTTTGGGCGATAGAGACGAATATCTCGAGAAAGCTAAAGATCTCTTGAAAGGTCACCAGAGAGTTCTAGTCGACTGCATGAAGTACGTAAAATCGATCGGGGTGGAGGAGAGGGACCACCTGCAGTTCTTCCACGGTAAAGATCAAGTACCGGATACGGTCCTAGGTACGGTTGCGGGCATGGTATTATCTTCAGGAGAAGTAGATAGGAACCTGGCCATGTTCGCATTCGCGAGATCGACTCAAAAAGACGGTATCAAGGTATCTTCCAGGGGAACGAAGAGGCTGGTCGATAGAGGACTCGATCTCTCCGAAGTGATGTCCAAGTGCTCTAACAAATTCGGTGGAGACGGAGGGGGGCACGATATCGCTGCGGGTGCGCACATACCTCAGGGTAAAGAAGAGGAGTTCTTACAGGAATCCGAGCGTATGTTAAAAAAACAGCTAGATTGATATCATATCATCTACTGGACGTTCATTTTTTAACAGTTTCAAGTTTCGAAACGAGTTTTGATATTTTGGTAACGGATATATGTAATGACTTGGTTTTTTAGGATACACTCGCCAAGATAAGACGGTCTACTACTCACGATACATTCCTCCTCACTTTTTTTCTCCACTCACGATAC
>JBNJFO010000027.1:0-10988 GCA_051746905.1 Thermoplasmatota archaeon | reverse complement strand
ATATGTAATGACTTGGTTTTTTAGGATACACTCGCCAAGATAAGACGGTCTACTACTCACGATACATTCCTCCTCACTTTTTTTCTCCACTCACGATACATTCCTCCTCACTTTTTTTCTCCACTCACGATACATTCCTCCTCACTTTTTTTCTCCACTCACGATACTTCCCTCCTCACTTTTTTTCTCCACTCACGATACTTCCCTCCTCACTTTTTTTCTCCACTCACGATACTTCCCTCCTCACTTTTTTTCTCCACCCACGATAATCACCCTTACTAGGGGGACGAATATCCTGCATTGTTCAACCACATCACACCCTGATATCACGACGTCCGTCCGATTTTATTCAGCTATGATAATAGGCCCTGCAGGAGGCCCCCTTCAGCCCCCCTTTTTTTCTTGATCACTCAACCCTTTCCATCAATATATCCATGAAGTTGACCAGATATCTAGAAAGTGCTGGATTGTTCGTGTAACCGCAAGCCTCCAATCCCGGCGAAGCCAGCAGTGCACGTTTACCGTCGCTGATGATGTCCGTGGCTATCAGTCTATCCCTTCTTTCAACGTCCATGCCGTCCAGGACTCTCTCACCATAACTGGTCACCACCGTTACCGTGATATCTCTTTTGAGTGCAGATGCCAACTCGTCTTCCATAGCATCTAATATCGTAGAGAACTTGGGTGTCGAGATGATAACTTCTTTGTTCGTCTTTTTAAGCATCTCGGCGATCTTCTCAAGTACTTTTTCTTCACCATTTATCGTGTAGACCACCTGCGGCTCTCCTCTCTCGGATAAGATCTCATATATCGTGTTCAACCGGCCGAAGATGTCGTCCAGCTTATCCGATAACCTCCCCTTCACCTCCAGCGGCTCTGCCGGACGGTATATCCGCGGTCTTCCCTCGTTGACCACTACGTACCCTATATCGTGGAGAGAGTCTAGAGCTTTGTAAACCGAAGTCCTAGGCAGCTCAGAGGTCGTTGCGATTGTCTCGGCGTCCGCTACACCATGGGCAACTAAAGCGGTGTAGGTCCTCGCCTGGTACTCTGTCAGCCCGAAGAGTTGTAGTCCTTCGGATATATAGTCGTACTCTTCTTTGAATCCTTTCTTACCCCTGACTTCTTCAGCCATTATTAGCTTTAATCGCTACAAAATATTTAAGTCTTTACTACATGTCATTTTGCTCCGATACCCATGGTCATACAAGAATCTGATTTAGAGAAAGGTCTTCCAAAGAAGACCCAGTCCTTGTGTCCTGAATGTAAGAAGATCATACCCGCAAAGATAGTCGAGGAGGAGGGAAAAGCGGTGATGAAAAAAGAGTGTCCAGAGCACGGCAAGTTCAAGAGCGTGGTCTGGTCCGATGTGGACATGTATCTAGAGGCCGAGAGATGGGCTTTCGACGGTACAGGTATAGATAACCCTAAGATAACCGATGCCACGAGCTGTCCGGACAACTGTGGGTTGTGTAATCTGCACAAGAGCCACACATGTCTGGCTAATGTCGATCTAACGAACAGGTGCAACATGAACTGCCCGATATGTTTCGCCAACGCCAACGATGCAGGATACGTTTTCGAACCCTCATTCGAAGAGATAGTCGGGATGCTCCAAACCCTGAGAGATGAAAAACCTGTACCAACTAAAGCGGTCCAGTTCGCAGGTGGTGAACCAACAGTACACCCACGTTTCTTCGATGTTGTCAAGAAAGCTTCGGACATGGGATTCGCTCAGATCCAGGTTGCTACCAACGGTGTCAAGCTCGCCAACCAAGATGATTATGCACAGAAGTGTGTCGACGCGGGTCTACACACGGTTTACTTACAGTTCGACGGCCTAGACGACGAGATCTATAAAGAAGCCAGAGGCCGACCCATGTTGGATCTTAAGAAAAGAGCTATCGAGAGGTGCAGGAACACTTCACCAAAACCACTGGCAACCGTATTAGTCCCTACTTTGTTGAAGGGTGTCAATGCCGATCAGGTCGGAGACATCGTTGAATTCGCCATCGAGAACAGTGATGTAGTGCGGGGTGTAAATTTCCAACCTGTCGCTTTCACGGGCAGGATCGAACAAGAGAAGAGGGAGAAACAACGGTACACGTTACCGGATATGGCCAAGGGTTTAGCAGAACAAACGGATTACTTCACCAAGGATGATTTCTATCCTGTACCTTTCGTTACCCCGATCTCACAGTTGATATCAGTCGTGAAGAACGAGCCGCAGGTGGCTTTCACTTCACATCCACATTGTGGGCTAGCATCGTATATCGTTATAGGTGATAACGGTGAAGTTGAGCCGATAACAAAATTCGCTGATGTAGAAGGACTCATGAAAGCTATGCTGGAAAAAGCAGACGAATGGGATAACGCCCTTCATAAAGCGATATTCAAGATCGGAGGAAAACTCAAGAGTGATGAAGGTAAGAAAAAGAGCCTCGTTAAGAACTTCCAGAAGCTCTTCGGTGAGTACTTGAAGGACGAAGAACTGCCTGGAGGACTCACCCTGGGAGAGATAATGACCGGTGTGGTTTCAGAAGGTGACAAGGACTCGGTAGGAGAGTTCGCATGGCGCACCATGTTCATCGGAGGTATGCATTTCCAGGACCTCTACAATTACGATATCGAAAGGGTCAAGAGATGTGTGATACACTATGCAACTCCGGATGACAGGATAATACCGTTCTGTGCATACAACGGCGGACCCACGTATAGAGAAGAAGTCGAAAAGAGATTCTCGATACCGTTGGATGAATGGAGGGAGAGACATGAAGCCTGAAGTGGATCAGGAAAAATGCATGCACTGCGGTGCGTGCGTAGGTGTCTGCCCGGCTAACGCGATGACGCTCAAAGAATACATAGTCGAGATAAACGACGACTGCACGGGATGTGGATTGTGTACAAAGGCGTGTCCCGTGGGAGCTATAGAGCTTAGAGGTGAGTGATGATGGAGATAGAAGAGGGAGATGTTCTGAATTACGACCTTCTTATCGTGGGAGGTGGCCCGGTCGGTAGTGTGACAGCCAGATTCGCCGCCAAGAACGGCGTCAAAACACTGGTTATCGAGAAGAGGCAGGAGATCGGATCCCCCGTGAGATGCGGTGAAGGTGTTTCACTAACCAGGATAGAAGATGAAGTAGATAATATAGATAGATGGACGGCCAGGAGCATGAAAGGTGCTGTTCTTTATTCACCTTCAGGTTATAAGATGGAGATCACCGAGAAGTTGGCCGGCGATGAAGTTGGTGTAGTATGTGAGCGTGATCTTTTCGATAAAGAGATGGCGAGATTAGCGGCTCAAGAAGGTGCTGATTACATGGTCAAGACCTCGGCTGTTTCGCTCTTAGAAGAAGACGGTAAGATCGTAGGGGTCAAAGCACGTAAGATGGGTAAAGAATTCGAGATCAGAGCTAAGTTGACAGTAGGAGCCGACGGTTTCGAGTCCCAGGTAGCACGATGGGCCGGGCTCTACGAAGCGATACCGCCCAAAGACGTTATGACCTGTTTCCAGTACAGGATGACGGATATCGATATTAATGCAGATTACACCAATTTTTACTTGTGTAAAGAGGCACCCGGCGGATACGCTTGGGCTTTCCCGAAGGATGAAGATACGGCCAACGTAGGTCTCGGAGTGCAGCTGTCTAAGCTCACCGGTGAGAAAACTCCAAAAGATTACCTCGACGAATTCATAGCGAACAGAGAAGAGTTCGCTAAAGGAGAACCGGTAGACATGGTAGCCGGCGCCGTTTCCGTGTCGCATCCTCTGGATAAAACCGTGATGGACGGACTGCTTCTCGTAGGAGACGCTGCCAGGGTCGTTGATGCCATGACAGGTGGAGGTATAGTCAACGGAGTTATCCAGGGTAAGATCGCAGGCCAATTCATAGCCGAAGCCGTAGAAGAAGGCCGCTTCGACGAGGAGTTCCTACAGGGATACGAAAAAAGGTGGAGAGATAAGTTGGAAGACAAACTATGGAGAGATTACATGGCCAAAGAGACCGCCATGAGTCTCGATATGGAGCAATTCGATAAAGTGATAGATGCACTTTCAGGTGTAGATCTGGAGCATGTCAGCGTGGGAGTTATCCTGGAAGCCGTAAGTGAGAAATATCCCGAGCTCATAAAGGAGTTCGAAGACCTGATATGAACCGAGGAGAAGAACACTCTCCCTGGAGGATGGTCTGTCACGGCAAACCGGAGCGGTGTTTGGTGATCGGAGGAAAAAGATTACCCCTCTGTGCTAGATGTTTTGGGACCTATTCAGGTATCCCTTTAGGGATCTTGGTATCGGTTATATTTTTGTCGGCAGAGAGCATATCTCCGACTTTCCTTTTCATACTGACACTGGTGGCGTTGGTACCTACGGCTGTGGACGGTACTTTGCAGGAATCGACTCGTTGGGAGAGCAGCAATCTATTGAGGACATTGACCGGACTTTTACTGGGAACTGTGATGGGCGTCGATATCTGGTGGATACTGATGAATTTAGGTTGATTATATTTTCACCAAAATTATTTTTACTCACGTAATCTATATGAGGGCCGATGAGTATAATCAAGGTCGATGGCCTATACAAGAGCTACGGCGATATTAAAGCTCTAAAAGGATTGGACTTATCAGTTGAGGAAGGTGAGATATACGGATTCCTGGGCCCAAACGGGGCAGGGAAGACCACTGCTATCAAGGTGATGATGGGTCTCATAAAGCCTGATAAAGGAGAGATCAGAGTGAACGGTATGGACGTTACTGAGGAAGATATCAGGGTGAGGAAGAAGTTGGGTTATCTACCTGAGAACGTCAGCTTTTACAGGGGGATGAGCGTTGAAGAGAACTTAGCGTTTTACTGTGACCTGAAGGGATGTTCTCATGAGGTCATAGATGTACTGCTGGAAGAATTTGATCTAGCATCTGATAAAGGAAAAAAAGCATCCCAGCTGTCAAAGGGGATGACCCAGAGATTGGGACTAGCTCAGACATTGATAGGTGACCCGGATGTACTCATACTCGATGAACCCACCAGCGGATTGGACCCGGAGATAAGAAGATGGGTCAAGGATAAGATAATGGAACTGCGTGAGAGCGGTAAAACAGTACTGCTATCTAGTCATGTACTTTCCGAGGTTCAGGAATTATGCGATAAGGTCGGTGTGATCAGCGAAGGTAAAATGTTAGCACAGGACCCCATGGAGATACTAGGAGAGAGACTGGATCTGGATCACAGGGTGATCTTCGAACTCTCTGATAGGAAAAGGGCTCTTGAGGAAGTTAAGAAACTAGATAATGTGGAACGTCCCCGCATCGAAGAAGGTAAACTGGTGGTCTACTGCAGCGGCGGGAACAAGATGGAAGTCATCAAGTATCTGCTCGAGAAAGGGTTCGAGGTCACGAATTTCAGCGTCAAAGAACCGGATCTGGAGGAAGTGTTCGTCAAGTTGATGGAGGGGAGTAGATGAGGGTGGTAGGGATCCGTGAAGGATCTAAGAAGGTCAAGCTACTCTGGTCTAGAGAGATGTGGGGAAGGATATTCACCATCGCTAAGAAAGAGATCAAGCAGAACATCAGGAGCAGGTGGATAATCTTCCTCACGGCAGCGTTCTTCCTTCTCTCGGTTCTGGTCTCTTATTACGGTACATCCTTCGAGGAGAGTACAAAATGGCTGGGGCTGGAGAACACGATCCTTTACATGACGACATACGTCGAGTACATGGTCCCCCTCTTGGGATTGATGCTCGGTTACGGTTCGATAGTGAGGGAGAAAGAAGACAACTCGATAGAACTTCTACTCTCGTATCCCGTTGACCGCGGCGAGGTTTTGTCTGGCAAGTTTTTAGGGCTGTGGACACTGTTGAGCGGTGCCATCATCGTCGGGCTGGGGGTCGGCGGAGTTATAATAGGTTTCAAAGTCGAGAACGTTGTTTGGTCGGAATATTACCTTTTCATATTATCTTCTATACTCCTGGGAGGAGTTTACCTCTCTATCTCGATGATGTTCTCGGTGTTGTTCGATAACAGCACCACGACCATGGCTTCTTCGGTTTTCCTCTTCTTCCTTTTCAGTTTTTTGTGGCTTTTCACGGTCTATGCCGTGGCCCAATTGACTTTCGGATGGGATGTGGTGAGAGCCGGTTCCCCACCGAAGTGGTACTTCGGGCTGCAGCTTTTCAATCCCGTATTGATATGGTATTCGTTGTTGGCATTGAATATACCCGCTCTACGTCAGTGGGCTATGGAGTTTGGAGGGGAAGAACCGCAGTATCAACCACATTTCTACGACACGTGGATAATGATAATATTGTTATTGATATGGATAGCCGTACCTCTTATATTGTCAGAGAGATGGTTCAACCGGAGAGAAATCAAGTAGTAACGAAAAAACTAAAATGTACTTTAGTATTGTGAAACCATGGTCAAGGGGATAAGCCACAAGATCAGAGAAACCATGAAAGATGAGCTCGGTGAACTCGGAGTCAACATATTCGAGAACCAGTGCAAGAGTATGGGTGTGCTTCCTGACGACCTCAGCCCTGAGGACCTTGATGAATTATCCGATAAGATGTTCGAATCTGTACGATATTTCACAGGTATAGATAAGGCAGAGATAATCAAGAAAGGGATAAAGAAATATAAGTTGCTGGACAAGTTGAAAGATCTCAGAGAGGAAGAGGAGACAAATTACCAGCTGACCAAAGAATACGACATCTTGATGGAGCTGGGAGATACGAGTATAGACCTTGGCCAGATGGACGAATCATGCAGATACTTCGAAAAGGCTCACGCGATCTCTGATAGATTAGGTGATGATGAGAAGAAGGCTGAAGCGATACTAGGTTGTTCTTATGCACGCTGTGAAAATGGAGACCTAGATGAGGCTGAAGATAAGGCAGATAACGCCATCGGGCTGTGTGAAAAGATAGGGTATGGATCAGGCACGGCCAAGGGTTACATGAGGAAAGGTATAGTCTACTGGAGGCACGGTGAATTCGATAAAGCCATGGAAGAGATCAATAAAGCTGAGAAGATCTCAAGAGAGGTTGAAGATGATGAAGATCTAGCCGTGATATTGAAGAACAAAGCAGACATCTACGGCGAGAAAGAGGAATACGGCAAGGCTTTGGAGTACTACAACAAGAGTAAAGAGCTCTACGAGGAGATAGACAGCCATTACCACATGACAGTTGTGACCATGAACATGGGTGTTATCTACTCTTTGAAAAAGGAGTGGGAGAAAGCTGCGGAGTACTATGAAAGAAGTCAGAAGATGTCTAAGGAATACGATTATCCAAACAAGAGAGCCTGGGCACTCTTCAACCTCGGTGAGTCGTATATCTACGTGGACGAATATGAAAAAGCGGAGAAGGCGTTGAGCCAGTCGGTAGAACTGTTGGAAGAACAGCACGACCCGTTAGGTGAAGCAGGTGCCAAGATGAAATTCGGTCAACTCTATCTCGAGATGGGTGAATGCGAGAAAGCCGAACCGTACTTCGAAGATACTATCGAGACCCTTAGAGAGATCAACATACCACGGTATCTGGCCGACGCTCTACACGAGATGGGGAAGGTCAAGAAGGAGCTGGGTAAGTTGGAAGAGGCGAAGAAGTATATGGAAGAAGCCTACCAGATATACGATTCCATGGGTATCGATGTGAGGAAAGGATCTGTTGAGGAAGATATGGAAGAGCTTGTGAATCTTTGAAATAAGTGATGTAACAAACCATTTAACCTCACTAATTTTAGTAAAATATTTAAAATAGTAGACCTATTTCCAACACATGGTTGAAAATATTGAATATGAAAACAGGAGTAAACTGTTAAATAATTACGTTAAAAGAGATCTTCAAGACATTATATTACGCTATATTGAAAAACCAGAGATCATCTCCGTCACCGGACCCAGACAGAGCGGGAAGACGACACTACTTTATAAGATCCATAGTGAGATGGATGAATCTAAATTCATAAGCTTCGAGGACAGAGAAGCCCTGGACCTCTTTGAAGAAGATATAAAAAATTTCGCCAAGATATACCTAGAAGATTACGATTACCTATTTATCGATGAGTTCCAGTATGCAGAAAAGGGAGGTAAGAAACTAAAGTACCTTCATGACCATTACCCCGGCAAAAAGATACTTATAACCGGTTCCTCCGTGAGTGAAATGACCGTAAAAGGGTTGAAATTCTTGACTGGTAGGATATTCAATTTCGTTTTGTATCCGTTCAGTTATGAAGAATTCCTTCGTTATAGAGATAAAAGACTGTATGAGATTTATAAAGAGAAGAAAGGGGCGATGGAGGATTGGATAATATCAAAAAATAGGTTTGATATCTCCCAGAATCTATCTTCAAGATTCGAGAAGTTGAGGAAAGAATATACGATCTACGGAGGATATCCTAGGGTCGTACTTTCCGAAGATACAGATGAAAAGAAAACCGTGATCAAAAATATAATAAATACTTATCTTCTCAGAGAGATCCGAGATATCCTTGATATTTCTGATGATCGAGAGGTCAAAAAACTGATGAAATTGCTTTCGCTCCAGACGGGTGAATTGACCACCTATACGAATCTATCCGACAAATCCGGCTACACTCACCAGGAATTGAAGAAGAAATTGAACATACTCGAACATACGTTCGTTATAAAACTACTCGCCCCTTTTTTCACTAACAAACAAAAGGAGATAGTCAAAACTCCAAAAGTATACTTCTTCGACAACGGGTTCAGGAACGGTCTGATAGATAACTTCCAACCCCTCGAGAACAGGATGGATAGAGGAGAATTGAATGAAAATTTCTTTTTCTCCCAAGCCATAAGAAAAACCGAGAACTTGCGGTACTGGAGAAGCAAGGGCAAAGCTGAGGTTGACTTCGTTTTGAAGAACGAGAACGTATATCCCTTCGAGATTAAAACCACTCCTAAGGTGACACGTTCATTGAGGAGTTTTTCTGATCGATACGAGCCAGAATATTGTTTCGTTGTCAATGAAGCGGAACTCAGTGAGAGAAGCGAAGATATATTCTACCTACCACTATGGCTTTCAGCCCCATTGTGTGAGATGTTCTCGTGACCCCTTATTTTAGATCATGACCTTTTGAGACCAAATCATTAAAATACTTCAATGGTATAGCAGGGTGGTATCATGGCAAAACCTGTAACTTTCCTGAACGATCATCTGAACGAAAAGGTCGAGATACTCCTGAAAGACGGTAGAGTGATAAAAGGTATCTTGGCGGGATACGATGATCATATGAACCTCGTATTGGAAGATACTGAGGAAGAAACTGAAGAAACGAAGCGTAGAGTCGGAACTATCGTCCTGCGTGGAAATAACGTAGTAACTCTCAATCCGGAGTAAATTAAAAGAAGAAAAAAAAGTTTTTTTTTGTATCGATTATTTTGAGAGATATCTGCGGAAATTAGTCTCTATCTCGTTCTCTGATCTCTTTGAACTCGTCTATCTCTTCTTCTGTAGGTTGTTCGTCGTGTTTTTCTAGGTATTCTGGTTTGATCTCTTTGGTGATGTAGACCTCAGTACCGGCTTTCATTATAGTTTCTCCTTCTTCCAGAGCTTTCCCTGCATCCACTTTAAGGATGACTGGAGATTCGGATCTGACCGCTCCAGCCTCTACAGCAGATTTGTAGGTGCCGCTCAGGTGGACGTATGTCCTGTCGGACGGTCTTATACCGCTCTCAAGTAGAAGTTCAGCTTCTTTTTCGGTAGTGGGTATGAATAGTTCTTCTGGTATGTCTTCCGTTGGAAGATCTAGGTCCACTTCGAGTGAATGACCGTATGTAGCTCTGATATAACCATCCTCTATCTGGTACCTACCCTTTGGATCCGTTGCTTCTAGAGCATTCATATGGTACTGTCTCAGCCAATGGAACCTCTTCTGTCTGTTCCTCAGAGATTTAACGTAATGTTCTAGATCTACCCATCCCCTTTCATCTATAGGAAGTCCGTATTTATCAGCAAAGTGACGAAGAATCCCCGCAGTCGTCCTGCCTAGGTTCTCTATCTCCTCATCGCTCATTATGAACTTTCCCCGATCCCCGCATTCAGGACACTCTTTTCCCCGATAGTATCCATGTTCTTCACATTCCCTTATCATTTTGTTGACACCTACTCAGTGAAAATAGGTTTAGTTGATAAATGTTTTGCCCCTCGGATGTGTTTTTACAACCTAATTTAAATATACATCTATCAACTTAGAGAATTCGATAAGATGGTAGTTGACAATTCCCGCATATCCGGTTTTCATAAGAAGAGTATGAACGAGAGGATAGATTCCATATCTGAACTCTGTGGTTTGGATGAAAAGGATATCGAAGTGCTCAAAGGGGTAGGGTTGTCAGAGAAAGGATCGGACAGGATGATAGAGAACGTCATCGGTACCATGGAGTTACCCGTGGGGATCGCTACCAACTTCAAGATCAATGGTAAAGATTATCTGATCCCGATGGTGATTGAAGAATCATCCGTGGTAGCGGCTGCTTCGTATTCCGCTAAACTGGCAAGGGTTTCCGGAGGATTTCAAGCATCTACAACAGAGCCGGTGATGATAAGCCAGATCCAGGTGACCGGGGTTTCAGACCCGTATTATTCTAAAACAAAATTACTCGAAAGGAAAGATGAGATATTAGAACTGGCCGATGAACAGGATCCAGTATTGGTCGAGCACGGCGGAGGTGCTAGAGATCTGAAAGTGAGGGTTCTGGATACGAGACACGGACCTTATCTTGTAGTGCATCTTCTCGTGGACTGCAGGGACGCCATGGGAGCTAACGCGGTGAACACCATGGCCGAGGCCGTGGCCCCGATGGTCGAAGAGATAACCGGAGGGAAGGTTTACCTTAGGATCCTTTCCAACCTGGCTAAGTATCGGTTGGCCAGAGCTAGAGCGAAGTTCTCAAAAGACGATATCGGAGAGGAAACGGTCGAAGGCATCTTGCACGCTTATGAATTCGCCAGGGTGGATCCGTTCAG
>JBNJFO010000026.1:0-13066 GCA_051746905.1 Thermoplasmatota archaeon | reverse complement strand
GCACTTAAAAGCCTCTTCATGGTCTCCTAGATACATATACGAATTCGCTTTATTGTGCCATGCGACGGCATAATCTTCTTTGAAAGATATAGCTCGATCCGGACTACATGGAGGCTTACTTCGATAAGGCTCATCTCCTAGCAATGCTCGGGAAAAAAAGAAAGGCGATCAGGACTGCGGATATACCTCTGAGAAAAGGGGTAGTGAGAGAATGGGCTTTATTGAGGAAGGCAGAGATATTGGAAGAAGTGGAAGACTTCGAAGGTGCTCTGGAGATCTATGATCAGCTGGAAAGGGGAGAAACAGAACCGGAAATTTGGAAGATGAAAGGTGACGTTTTTCTCAACATGGGCCTTTATGAAGAAGCATTAGAATCCTATGACGCAGTCCTGGAATATTATCCTGAAGATGAGGAAGTCTGGAACAACAAAGGATACATCTTATTCTCTCTGGGATACTACAACGAATCCGAAACTTGTTATCTGAAAGCCCTCCAGATAGATCCGAAATACGGTGCCGCACTTTACAACCTGGCTTATCTATACCATACCATAAGCGAATACCGGAAAGCTGTTTATTATTACAAAGAGGCCTCCAAGATAGATGATATGAACGAGGTATTATGGAACAACTTAGGTAATGCCCTCTACAACATGGGAAAATACCAGGAATCGATACTTTACTTTTTGAAATCCATCGAGGTCGATCCCGATTATGAGATCGCCTGGAACAATATGGGGAACGCTCTACACAAGATAGGTGATTACGAGCAGGCGATAGAGTATCACGAGAAGTCCGTCGACATCAAACCTGATTTCGATTACGCGTTATATGCGCTTGGTAAAGCTCAAGGTAAGATAGGAGAGTTGGAGGAAGGGCTGGAGAAGATAAACGTATCACTCGATCTGAATCCAGATTACGAGAAGGCTTGGGTCGCCAAAGCAGAGATATTGTGGAAACTAGAGAGGACAGACGACGCCCTTGAAGCTTTAGACGAGGCTATAAAGATAGACAAGGACTGCACGGAAGCATGGGAACTCAGGGGAAATATATTCGAGGGACTGGGGAAATTCGACGAATCCCTGAAAGCCTACAACCAGGCCTTGAAGAGCTATCAGAAGAAGTATGAGGATTTTGGTGATGTTGATGAACTTCGTTCAAAGGGCGCTTTACTGGAAGATATGGGAAGATACAAAGACGCCCTTGATACGTATGACATGATTCTTTCTGTAGAACCCACCGATAAAGAGGCCTTGAAGAAAAGGTGTGAGACGCTGCTTGAAGTGGGTAAATACAAAGAAGCCGTTATCGAAGCGAATAGGGCCCTCGAAAGATCCGATGATGATGAATTCTACTTTTATAGAGCAGTGGGATACGAAGAACTCGGAAACCCCAGAAAGGCGGCAGGTTCATATAAAAAAGCACTGGCTATGGGTGTCGAGGCCAGGATAAGATACGCACGCCTGCTGTCAGATAATGAGAAGTATGAAAGGGCACTTTCTGTTCTGGAAAGGGAAACATGGGAAGAAAAACTACTCGAAGCGAACATATTGCTCGAAAGAGGAGGCGAGGATGATATCGAAGGATCTGAAGAACTCTTCTCTCAGCTTGTAAAAAAGGAGGAATCCAGCCTCAGAGCATGGTTCGGTATGGGTAGAGTGTATTCGAGAAAAGGAGAATACAAAGAAGCTATCAAATGCTTCGACAGGTGTATAGGAATAGACGAAGATTTTGGACCGGCTTGGTATCATAAAGCATTGGTTTTTGACAAAAAAGGCGATAAAGAGAAAGCGCTCAAATTCGCAAAATTGGCATCGTCTATAGAGGGGGATTATGAGCAAGCTGAGAGGTTAGTAAAACGGTTGGAGAAAGAATTGAAAGATAAGAGAGGGAAATAAATATGGAAGTTGGACTCGTAGGAAAACCGAACGTAGGAAAGAGCACGTTCTTCACGGCCTCGACCAGGGCCGATGTAGACATGGCCTCGTATCCTTTCACTACTATCGATGCGAATCGTGGCGTGGGCTATGTCAGAGCAAAGTGCCCACACGAAGAACTGGATGTTGAATGTGATCCAAACAATTCACCCTGTTTGAACGGAACCAGGATGATCCCCGTCGAGATAATAGACGTGGCTGGGTTGGTCCCGGACGCTCACTCTGGGAAAGGACTGGGCAACCAATTTCTGGACGATCTCAGACAGGCTTCGACCCTTGTCCATATCATAGACGCGAGTGGATCTACGAATACAGAGGGAGAACCCTGCGAGATAGGTGCCCACGACCCTGTAAACGATGTAGAATTCTTGGGAGAGGAAGTAGATCACTGGCTCAAGGGGATACTTCAGAAGAACTGGCAGAAAGTCTCAAGAAGATTGGAGGTGGCGGGAGGTAAGATCGAGAACGTGATCTATGAACAGCTGTCCGGTCTGGGAGTCACAGAGGCGAACGTTACAAGGGCCCTGAGAGAAGTGGAACTACCTGACAGCCCGAAAAACTGGGGTGAAGATGAATTGTTCAAGTTGGCCAAGGTCATCAGGAAAAGGACAAAGCCCATGATACTAGCAGCCAATAAAGCTGATATCGCACCGGAAGAAAATATCTCTAGATTGAAGGAACTGGACTACGGCGTGATCCCGTCTTCAGCTGAATATGAACTCGCTATCCGCAAGGCTTCAGAGAAAGATATCGTGGATTATATCCCTGGTGACGACCACTTCGAGATGATCAGCGATGATATAACTGAACAGCAGAGGAAAGCTCTGGAGAAGATAAGAGATTTCATGAAGAAGAACAACGGCCTCGGTGTCCAGCAGACCCTAGAGAAGGCGATCTATGACCTACTGGACATGATAGTAGTTTATCCCGTCGAGAACGAACACAATTATACCGACAAGAAAGGAAGGGTTCTCCCGGACGCTTATCTGCTCCCCAGGGGAAGCACCGCTGAGGATCTGGCTTTCACCGTTCACACGGATATAGGAGAAGGATTTATACGGGCGATCGACGCTAGGAGTGATCGGGTAGTGGGAAGAGACCACGAGCTCGAGGATGGGGATATAATAAAGATAGTTTCCAAGTGAATGTGATGAAAAAAACTGTGCGCTTGATAGACGGATCGTATCGCAATAAAGATGATGGAGTTGTCATAGAACTATACGGCAGATGCGATTCTGGAGGGTCGATAACCCTGCTCTACGATGATTTCGACCCGTATTTCTACCTGGTGGAACCTCCATCTGAAGAGATCGATAGATTAGAGGAGGAAGACGAAGTCAAGGAGATAGAGGATGAGGAGTTATGGGTGGATGGAGAGGAAAAAAAGTGCAAGAAAGTGACCGTCAAGTTCCCGTGGAAAGTACCAGGCTATAGAAAAAGATTCAAGAAAAGATGTAAAGTTCTGGCCGCGGATATACCGTTCATACAGCGGTTCATCTACGACCTCGATCTAGGGTCGACTATATCCGTAGAGGGAGAAGAGGTCGACCCAGATGATTACACCACGGACCTAGTGATGGACGTGGATGAGATAAGTCAAGCCGAACCGATCAAGCCAGATCTCAGGATATTGAGTTTCGATATCGAGAACAGCATAGAAGACGAAACGATATACACGATATGCTGTGTAGTGGATGAAGGCGGTGGGGAGAAGGATGAGAGGAAGGAAATATGTTTCAAGGGGGATGAAAGGGATATCATCGAAGACTTCAGAGATTTCGTAGCCGATGAGGATCCAGATGTTATCACCGGTTACAACATAAACGGATACGATATCCCTCATCTGGAAAAGAGAGTAGATGCACTGGGTATCGATAGCTTCGGTTTGGGCAGAGACGGGACGGACATCAAAAGCTTCGGGAACAGGATGTGGCGGGTCAACGGAAGGGTCATAGCTGATGCATGGTGGTCCGTTAGGACCGAGTTGGATCTCAAAAGAGAAACACTCAATCACGTTGCTAAGGAGCTGCTGGGTCGTGAAAAAAAGGATGTTAACCCAAAAGAGATAGAAAAAGAATGGGATAAAGATCCAGAGAAGGTCATGGATTACTGCCTGACGGATTCCGAGCTCGCTTTGGATATCCTGTTGGAGATCGGTTCTTTGGACAAGGCTATGGATATAGCTACCGTCTCTAAACTCCCGTTAGACGAAGGTATGAACGGCAGGACTTCCACCCTTGTGGATTCTCTCCTTATCAGGAAGGCCGATAAAGAAGGGGTCGGTGTGCCACTAACTCATCACAGGGGGAGCCGGGGGAAGATCAAAGGGGGTTATGTCCACGCTATAGAGCCGGGTCTTTACCACTGGGTCAGTGTGTTAGATTTCAAAAGCATGTATCCCAGCATAATAATCCAGAACAATATCTGTTTCACCACCATATCAGAAGACGGTGAGATCGAAAGTCCTACAGGGGTCAGCTTCTTGAGTCAAGACCAAAGAGAAGGGCTCCTCTCGTCTTTGTTGAAAGATCTGATGGAAGAGCGGGATGAAGTCAAACAGAAGATGAAGGAGGCTGAGGGCAAAGAAAAGAACTACTACGACGGCCTCCAGAAAGCGATCAAGGTCTTGATGAATTCATTCTATGGGGTTTTCGCATCTTCCTTTTATAGGTTCACGGATAAGAGGATCGGGGAGAGTATAACCGCCTTCGCGAGGGAGAATATAAAAACACTTATAGAGAAACTGGAAGATGAAGGATTGAAGGTCATCTACTCCGACACAGACAGCGTTTTTTTCAAATCACCGGAGGAAAACCTAGAGGGAACTATAGAGTTGAGTGAAAGGATCGCAGAGGAATACTCCCAGGGTGACATCGTACTGGAGTTCGAGAAAGTCCTGAATCCGTTCTTCAGCCACGGTATGAAAAAGAGGTATGTTGGGAAAGTGGTATGGCCGGAAGAAGATATGCTGGTCAGAGGATATGAACTGAGAAGAAGCGATTCCTTCCAGGCACAGAACGAAGCTTTGAAGGACGTTTTTGACCACATATTGGATGACGACGTGGATGGGGCTATGGAGGTTGCAAAAGATTGGGTCGAAAAAACTAGAAATGGAGAGATAGAACCGGAGAGATTGGTCATATCTCGAACTTGTAAGAAGTACAGTTATTACAAGAATCCGGACAGCATGCCCAACGTCCAAGCGGCTCAGAAGCTGGAAGATATGGGGTTCCAATTCACACCCGGGATGAAGGTTTCCTGGGTGGTCACTAACGCAGATAAGAGCCCACAGATAGTGGAACCTTGGGTGCCCGACCGTGAATTCGAGTACGAGCCTGACTGGCATTACTACGCTAGGAGGATCGCGAAGACGCTATCACGGGTTACTGAAGTCTTCGGTTGGGAAAAAGACGGACTGTTAGCAGGTAATAAACAGTCAAGTCTGTTCTCTGATAAATTTGGGGATGAAGGGGATGGAAAGGAAAGAGAAGGAAGGAAGAAAGATCATACCCAAGAACCAAAGAAAACTGATGAAGATGTAACTCTGGAAGACTTCATGTGATAGCTGCTTTTTTATCTTTTTGCTGTCTTTTACTTGCTTCCCCTCATTTTACACTAAAATATAAGCTCGTACCTATTTAACAGAACATTAAAATATGACGTTACTATTAATCATTCGATATGGATATAACCTTTGGGTTGATCTTGATAGCGGTCGGTATCGCGCTTTTCATCTTTGAAGCAGCCGAACCAGGGTTCTTTATCGCTATACCAGGAGGTGTATTGGTAGTACTGGGTGTGATGGCTGTGGCTTATCCAAATCTATTGGTTTCGATATGGACGCCGATAATACTAGCCATCGTCGTGATCCCACTTATGATACTCTCTATGAAGATATACCAGAAGATGTCACCACCTACGAAACCGACGACTACTATGGGGACATCGTTGGTAGGCCAAAAAGCAAAAGTCATGCAAAAAATCAAGCCGGATGAGATATCTGGTAAGATAAAGGTGAACAATCAATTGTGGAGTGCAACGGCCGACGAAGAGATACCCGAAGGAGCATTAGTACAGATAATCGAAAGCAAAGGAGTCCATGTGAAAGTTAGAAGAATCGAATGATTTAGGAGGATATAGATATGATACCAATCGGATTGATAATATTATTAGGAATATTCGTCGTAGTACTGGCGGTAGTTGCAGGAAGGACAGCTTTCTGGATTATCCAACCTTACGAACAAGGTATATACATCAAGTTGGGTAATTTCGTGAGAACTTTGGACCCAGGTGTGAACATAGTAGCGCCTTTTATCTCACAGGTCGTCAAGTTAGATCTGAGAACCCAGGTGCTCGACGTTCCACGACAGGAAGTGATCACCAAAGATAACTCGCCCACGAATGTGGATGCTATCATCTACATAAAAGTTGTAGATGTTACCAAAGCATTCTTCGAAGTGACCAACTACAAAGCGGCTACGATCAACTTGGCCCAGACGACACTCAGATCGGTGATCGGTGATATGGAACTGGATGAGATACTGTACAACAGGGAAAGGATCAACACTCACCTTAGGCAGGTTCTCGATGAAGCAACCGACGCATGGGGAGTAAGAGTAGAATCCGTTGAGATCAGAGAAGTCGATCCCGTTGGTACTGTCAAAAATGCCATGGAAGAGCAGACCGCTGCAGAAAGGCAAAGAAGAGCGGCTATACTCAAAGCGGACGGTAAGAAACGATCCGCTATCCTCGAAGCAGAGGGTAACAGAAGGTCCAGGATACTCAACGCCGAAGGTATTAGACAGAGCAAGATACTCACTGCCGAAGGTACCAGGATGGCAGAGATCTTGGAAGCACAGGGTCAATCTCAGAGATTGAGAGTACTCTCTTTGGGTGCTAATACATTAGATGAAAAAGCCATGACCTATCTATCATTGGATACAATCAAAGCCATGGCCGACGGCGAAGCTACGAAGATAATCTTCCCATTCGAACTGACCAGACTGGTCGAAGGCGCTTCGGAGTACCTGGGTGCATCTAGACAGGTCCCGAGCAGAGAACCGGTCGAGATCGACCAACTCGAAGATATCGTTGGCAAGGCCGAAGATATTTTGGGAGAGATCCCCGGCCGCGACGAGATGAAGAAAGAGATAAGCCAGATCGAGAAGAGAGCCAAGAAAGAAGCCGATAAAGGCAGGGACGAGATCAGAAAAGAAGCGGAGAAGAACGCCCGAGAAGTGCTCAAAGACGTCAAGGACGAAGTCGGCGGATTGGACATGGGAAAAGTCGGGAAGGACGAAGAAGAAGAAGAAGAGTAAAATTCCTCCCAACCCCTTTTTTTTCTTTTCAATTTTCTCTCGATTAGATTCATAAAATATAAATACTTTAAAAAGCCAGTATATTATAGAAATAACACATCTTATCCTCAAGGATGGGGATCATATTGCTAGATAAAATCAATGAAAGGGATGAACGATCCCAGGGGGCCTCTTCGGGAGGAATCCAACTGATAAAATTTCATGATAGCCTATTCATGTATTTTAAAAAGCTGTCTATCACAACAAAAGCTCAGATCTCAGTTGTGCTCGTAAGCCTTATCGTACTGACAAGTGTGACATATCTTTATTCAGATTTTGACCAAGACGGTCTCATTAACTATCGAGAGATGAAGATAAATACAGATATCACAAAAAAGGATACATCAGGAGATGGGATAGATGATGGCCTAGGTTATGAATATCGGTTGAATCCCACAGAAGATCACCCTGAAGATTTTGTAAACATATTCAACGATCTCAGGGATATCGATGGAGCAACAGCTAAGAAATTTTCCTTAGCGTTTTCCAAAGATGATCGCATTTCACAGGTCGAAAAGGATCTTCTAAAAGAGTATGGAATTTTCAAGGAGTCATATCCGTCCTTTTTTATTAATCTGAGTAAGGCTATTTTTAATGATTATAAGATTTCAAATAAAGAAATCGATTTCTTAAAAAATATAAATCATCTAACAGAAGATATGAGTTGTAAAACCGATTCGATAGTGACAAAATACTTGGAGGATTCATCATTAAGAGAAAAAGAAATGGATTATGTGCATTTCCTTGAAATAAATAAATTTTTAAGAGAACCATTTCTTAGTGATGAAGGGAGAATCGGACACTATGAGATACGATACCTCGAATTGATCACAGACAATCCTGATGATATACAAACCCAGATATTATTGCTTGGTTATCACGAGGATGGTAAAATAAATCAATATGAGTATAAAAACGTAAGCGACCCAGACGGTGATGGTATCATAACCAAGTTAGAGAAAGATATACATACCGATCCCAAGAACCCTGATAGTGATTCTGATGGTTTATCCGACGGCGATGAATATTTTATATACAATACAAACCCAAACAAATACGATACTGATGACGACTTCATTCGAGATAAGGATGAAATAAAGAAATATCTAACAGATCCCTTGAAAAAAGATACGGACGGTGATAAACTGAGTGATCATGAAGAAATCTTTGAGTTCTTTTCAGATCCTAATGTTAAAGATGATTTTCTTTATGAAGCTAAAAAGTCTTTATCGGGAGATGACGGTCTGTTAGATGAAATAGAGATGGATTATCTTCGACTGATAAGTAAAAATGAGCACAACACAAATAATCAGATAATGGAGTACGATTTTCATAAGGATGGCATAATTACTCTTGAAGAGCTTGCAAAATCTAGGGATGAAGATTCTGACGGTTTGATAACGGCAAAAGAGAACTTGATAGGTACTGACCCAATGGATGAAGATACAGATAAGGATGGTCTTCTAGATGGGTGGGAAGTATACTCTTTTCATAGGGATGGATTCGAGCCCGTTCCTCTCGCTGAATATGGGGCCGACCCGCTTCACAAGGACATATTTGTTGAGATGATCGTTAGTGTAAAGATGAGTGAAAAAACCAAAGAAAAGATCGTATCTACTTTTGCCCAAGCACCCGTATCTAATCCGGACGGGATAAAAGGCGTAACCATCCATATAGACGATGATAGCCCGGGTTATTCTCTCGGAGGAGATAATGCAGACATAAGTGAATATTATAATAGAAAGGTTTCCAAAGAACATCCTAGGTACGGAGTGTTCTATTTCGGGAAAGTTTTACACCTAGATCATTGGGGTGGATATGGAGATGTACCAGGTTACAAATTTGTGATAGATAACGATTACATAAATCGCCCAAAATATTTCATGCATGAGATAGGACACAACATCTTAGGCAGGATAGATGAACAGCATAGGTACAGCCAGAACGATACCTTCCATTCTGAATACTCGGACTACTGTATGTATACCTCACCAGGAGATGTAACATATCATCCGGAGATATGGAACCAGATAGAAAGGGATGGTATAGCTGGTCTCCCCAGATTGATACAGGTATACGATTGGAAAAAGATCGAGTGGAATATTTCATATTGACCTAAATTTAGATAATATCGTTGAGATATAGAAGCTATTTATTCTATATACATAACGTTTTAATAGTAAATATGAACATCCATACATATGAATGACCGTTTATTTAAATGCCTTGTCGAATCGAACCGCAGGAAGATACTTTACTGTATAGGCAGAGAATCAAAATGTGTAGATACTATATCTAGATGTTTGGGCTTGGAACAATCGCTTGTGAGTCATCATCTGAAAAAACTACACGATTGTGGTCTAGTCAAAAAAGAGAGAAGAGGTAAGAAGATATACTATCAAATATCAAGTTATGAGATCATCGATCTTCTTCAGAGTGCTTCAAAATTAGGAGATGAACTGGAGGCCTGCTGATGGCTGAAGAACACAGACTACATTTTTTCGAAAAATATCTCACCCTTTGGGTCGCTCTTTGTATAATCATAGGTTTGGCCCTGGGTGAGATCTTCCCCGGCCTTAGAGGTTTCTTCAACGATATGACCTACTATCAGGTCTCACTGCCGATAGCCATCCTGCTGTTCTTCATGATCTACCCCATAATGGTCCAGATCGATTTTAGAAAGGTGATTAAAGCGGGGAAGAGTCCAAAGCCGGTAGGGTTGACACTCGCAGTAAACTGGGGAGTTAAACCCTTCACCATGGCATTCTTCGCCTGGATATTCATGAAACACATATTCGCACCCTACCTGGCTAGTGACTTAGCAATGGAGTACCAAGCAGGGATGATACTGCTGGGTATAGCACCGTGCACTGCGATGGTGCTGGTTTGGAGCTATCTGTCCGATGGTAATATGGGTCATACACTTGTGATGGTGGCCATCAACTCCCTCACCATGCTTTTCCTTTTTGGCCCTCTAGCGGGGATATTGCTGGGAGTGAGCAGCATTCCCGTGCCTTGGGAAACCATCGCATTTTCCGTAGCCATCTATGTAGGGTTACCTCTAGCGGCGGGTTTCGTTTCGCGTAAAAAACTCCTTCAGAAAAAAGGTGAGGTTTGGTTCGAGGAGAAATTCGCTAAAGACCTTCACTATGTTTCGATAATCGCTCTTCTGACCACACTTGTCGTCTTGTTCAACTTCCAGGGTGAAGTCATACTGCGAGAACCACTCGTAATCGGGATGATCGCTGTTCCGTTACTGATCCAGATATTCGTCATATTCGGTTTAACCTATGTTATAGCTCACAGGATAGGTTTAGACTACGAAGATGCCGCCCCCAGCGCTCAGATAGGAGCAAGTAATCATTTCGAGGTTGCTATAGCGGTGGCGACTATGCTGTTCGGCTTAGACAGCGGGGCGGCCCTAGCGACGGTTGTCGGTGTCCTCATCGAAGTACCAATCATGCTGACTTTAGTAAAGATCTGCCTTAAAACAAGGGGATGGTTCGAATGAAAACCCTATTGATCTCGGATATCCACGGGAACTACGAAGCCCTACAAACCGTCCTGGATGTCGAAAGATGGGACAAAATACTATGTATGGGCGACCTTGTCGATTACGGTCCATCGCCAGAGGATGTGGTCCAGACAATTAAGGAAAAGGTGGATCACGTGGTCAGGGGAAATCACGATAACGCTGTAGCATTTGGTGTGGACTGCGGCTGCGGTTACGAGATGAAAGCTCTATCCGAAGAGACAAGGAAATACACTATGAAAGTTATCTCTGATGGATCAAGATCGTATCTTTCAGAGCTACCGATCTCCGAAGAAGTAGGTAACAGATTCATCACACACGGAGCTCCTAGTGACATGTACAGATATCTCAAGCCAGAGACACCGGAAGATGAATTCGAAGTTTTCGATGATGTTGATAGTGAAACTATACTGCTAGGCCATACCCACATCCCCATGGATAGGAGAGTCAAAAACAAGAGATACATAAATCCCGGTAGTCTCGGTCAACCCAGAGATGGCGACTGGAGAGCTTCCTATGCATTCCTAGAAGACGGTGAACTATATTTTGAAAGGATGGAGTATGAAGTGGGTAAGGTCATAGAAAGGATGGAGAAAGTAGGGTTGCCAGAAAGAGCTCAACGTATCCTTAAGGAAGGGGAGGTCGTGGGATAAGCGATCCCATACTGACATACCAGAAATACTAAAAACAAAAAACGAAATAATGAAACGTATGAAGCAGAAGAACAAGAATAGAAAGTTTGAGGTTGATGACGTAAAAGTTTCTAGAGAGACCGTTGAGGTCATCATGGGGGAAAAAGGAACCGACGAAATAAACGAAGATTGGAATCCAGTCATCAAAGCTATAGATGATCCAGATGAGCTGCCTTTCCTCTTAGCCGATATAGATGGACTCGAAGCTTCTGACGATCTGAGGATGGCGCTCATAAGAGCACAGGTCCACGCCCAGTTGAAGATGAAGGAAGATATCGATTACTACAAAAGGCAGCTTTTCGCCTCCAAAACGATAGAACTTCTACTCTACAAAAGATTAAGACTGAAATCCGTCAGAGAAAGAAGGAAGAAGAACAACAATAAATAAGAAAATGAAAGGAAACGTTTTTTCTGTTCTTGTACCGAATAAAGCTACTTTTTATTCACTATTTCATCAACTATCTCTTCAGCTCGACCCAGATATCTCTCCGGTTTGAACACTTCTTCTAGTGCTTCCTTATCTGTATACTCCATCACTTCATCGTTTTCGAAAAGGACTTCTTTGAGCGGTCTGTCTTCGGCTCTGGCTATCATGGAAGCCTCTCTGATCAATTCGTGGGCGTCCTGCCTGCTCATACCTTTGTTAGATAGATGCATCATGACCGGTTCTGCCATCACCAGTCCGTCGCTGAGCTGGATATTCTTCTTCATGTTCTCGGGGAACACTTCCATGTTCCTGAACAGTTTCTCAGATTTTGCTAGTATGTCATCTAGAAGCACTAATGTATGAGACAGCGTGATCCTCTCGGAAGATGAGTTGGAAAGGTCTCTCTCGTGCCATAATACGATGTTTTCAAAGGTAGGAGTTACGAATCCACGTAGTGTTCTAGCTAAGCCACATATGTTCTCAGCGGTGATGGGATTCTTCTTGTGAGCCATGGTCGAGCTGCCGACCTGTTTCTCCGTGTCGAAGGCCTCTGCTGCCTCCATTATCTCCGGTCTCTGGAGATTTCTGACCTCTGTGGAGAACTTCTGAAGTGAGGCTGAGATGTTAGCTGCTATCGATATCAGTTCTGCATATCTATCTCTTCCTACAATCTGGCCGGTTGCTTCTTCTATCCCAAGTCCTAGGTCATCCATAACGATATCTTGAATCTCTTCTGCTTCATCTCCTAGAGCAGCGCCGGTACCGACTGCACCGCTCATCTTTCCGACCGTGACCCGTTTTTCAGCCTCTTCTAATCTCTGTATGTGTCTGTCTATCTCGGAAGTGTAAGCGGCTAACTTGAGTCCGAAAGTCATAGGTATCGCATGCTGAGCATGGGTCCTCCCGATCATCACCGTTTTTTTGTGTTCTTCAGCCCTTTTGGCCATCATGTTTCTCAGTGAGTTAAGATCAGCTTTGAGAACTTGTATCGCCTCTTTAAGCTGCAGAGCCATACCCGTGTCGATGATATCATTGGACGTTGCACCGAGATGTATATATTTCTCTGCATCACCACAGTATCTCCCGAGTACTCGAACAAGAGCCATTATGTCGTGCTTGGT